>JBBTTQ010000019.1:0-20520 GCA_038064175.1 Patescibacteria group bacterium | reverse complement strand
CGGGGTCTGCGCATGGATGCCTGGATATGTTCTCCACACATTTTGGTCATGACCCGTTTTGTATTGCGAAAGTCAGCGCTAAGCTGCCGAATGCAGGACTGGGTACAATATCTGTGTGCACTTCAAAGCGTGTAGATCGTACAAAGTCCCTAACATTCACATCTGTTTCAAAGTTAATTGATTATTTGAAACCATTCCTTTTTCTGGTGCCTGCTCATCGACTGATCCGTCATTATTCGTATCTACCCATAATGTATAGTTCTGACCGTCAACCAGGCTGCCGACTATTGCCTTGAAAATAATTTTCTTTACTGATGCCTCAGTTTTTGCTTCATCAGATATGGAATTAATCACATCGAATGCCATGAGATTAATATTTTTCTGATTTGATACAACAACACCAGTGGCGCCAATATTCTTTTGTGTAACAGAAATCTCTCCGGCGATGTGATATTCATCATTATCCTGCTTGCTCGTGCAACCCGGATCAGCCGGATAGTCGACGAGAGTATCGTTATCATCATCGACACCATCTTGGCATTTTGCCTTGAGCTGTGTCTCGTCATTATCTTCTGCTGAATCACAACTGAAGTCATTGGGGAAGTCCGTGGCTCCGTCGCCGTCATTATCAATTCCATCGCTGCATTGTATCGGCGGATCATCGTTCTCGGTTTCATCATTGATTGAATAACATCCGGGGTCGCTTATGTCGGTTTTCCCATCACTGTCATTGTCCGTTTTGTCGTTACATAGTGGTAACTGGCAGTAGGCAGAGCAGCCGTCATCCGGTCTTAGATTGCCATCATCGCACATTTCACCCAATTGTGGTTCCTTTACGCCGTTGCCGCAGTACTCCCATTTGCAGGAAGTGTTACAGGCAGCGTTCTGATCACCAAAGGGTTTGCCGTTCTCCATTCCGCGGTCACACTCTTCGCCTTTCGACACAACGCCATCGCCGCAGTTTTCGTGCTTGCAACTCGCACTGCATCCGTCGCCGGGTTTGCGATTGTAGTCGTCACATTGCTCCTGGAGTGCTGTTTGTACCATTCCATCACCACAGTAGGTGCGTTTACATGCGGCACAATAATCGTTGTTTTCTGCATTCCCGTCATCACACTGCTCGCCGTTTTGCGGTTGCACGATCTTGTCGCCGCAATATTTTGTAGGGACACTCGACGAAGAGTTTCCTGTTGGGACGCAACGTCCGCATGCACCAGCACAGGAATTTGTTCCGCATGTTCCGCTGTATTCCACTCTGTACCCTTGTCCGCAATCGACGTGTGTTTCCGTACAACTGTTATTGTTAATTTGTTTTGTACAATGCAATCCCTGCGGACAGGCAAGGAATGTCTGACTGGAAGAACTTGAGGAAACACTGCCTGGACTCGAACAAGTCCTGTTGCCAGAGACCGTAACAAAATTACTGCAGTTTGCTGAATTATTGGCATGACAGAGTCTCACTTGCGAACCGACATCAAATCCATTTTTAAATTCCGTAAACGATACTTGCAATGGCCCGTTCCTGTTGCAGAAGACATTGTTTGTATGCTGTATCACATTACTGGAATTCCACATATGAGCACATGCATCAAAAGATTTGCTGTATTGAACTGTAACAGTGTTGCAAGAAACTGCGACACTCGTCAGCTCAACTTTCTCGCCACTGGAAGCTACGCTAGAACTAGAAACCTGACTTGAAGCAGAACTTCCTGTTGGCACGCATCGTCCACATGTCCCGGTACATGTTGTTGTCCCACATGCACCCGAGTATTCGACTCTATATCCCTGTCCACAGTCGACTGGTACAGCCGTACAACTATTATTGATGATAGCTTTTGTGCAGTACAGCCCCTGTGGACAGGAAAGGAATGTCTGACTGGAAGAACTTGAAGAAATACTGCTCGGACTCGAACAAGCCCTGTTGCCCGTAACTGTCACAAGATTGCTGCAATTACTGTAGTTATTGCCATTGCAGAGCTTTGCCTGCGATCCGATAGTGAACCCGTTTTTGAATTCAGAGAACGGGACTTGTAACGGCCCGTTCATGCTACAAAAGACATTGTTTGAGTGTTGTAACAGATTGTTGGCATTCAGCATGTGTGCGCATGCTGCAAAAGTCTTATTGAAATCGACTATCACCGTGTTGCAGGAAACAGTGATACTCTTCAGATCTACTCTGTCACCAGCAGAAGCACTACTCGAGCTGGAGCTGATGCTGCTCGATGATTTATCGGCGGGAATTTTTTGAATGGCGATTGCATCTGCCATTGTATAACTGTCTGTACTGTTCGCACTTGTCAGTTCAACGGTTAGCTGGCCGTCAGTGGTGCCTGTCAAATAGAGGAATTGCCAGTTCATATTGTTCCATTTATTTGAAGCCGGTGTTTTTTTCTGGTCGATTTTTATTGTGGCTTGTGTCATCCCAGCTTTATTTTTTATGACATACTGCGCATTGGATGTGTTTATACTGGACAGCGGCCATGTAGCATATATGGCAAATTGTTCCTTTGGCAGATTGGAAAATGTCCATGTCGCGACTCCCGGCGTTTTTCCGTAGAAATATGAGATATTGCCTTTGTAAGCAAAACTAAGATTGCTTGTAGTCCAGCCTGCAGGAGCAGCAAAGCCAGCATCGCTGTCATCGATAATAATCGGGGACACCAGATTAAGATATGAATCTGATGATCGCGAAGATCCATAACTCATGACGCTCGATTTTGAGGAAACGCTGCTGGATGATCCCTGTACAGGAGTTTTTTGAATCAAAATAGCATCCGCTAATGCGTAATTGCTGTCACTTACCAATTCCACCTTAATCAGACCGTCATAGGAATTAACTTTTGCAAGTCGTTCCCAGAGAAGACCGCCCCATACTCCCGATGCCGGAAGTTGGTTCTGGTTTTTGTTTATTGCATCTGTAAGGCGTCCAATTGTATCGGAGATCGCATATTGTCCGGCTACCGTATTGTTTCCGTATAAAGGCCATGTTGCATAGATGGTATATTCCCCCACAGGCAAATTGGTGAAAGTCCATGTTGCGGGACTGGGTGTTCGTCCATAGAAATATCCAACATCACTCTGATATGTTTTGGGGTCTTGGGTTGTATACCAGCTCTTTGCGCTGTAGGCCACATCTCCATTATCGATAATAATGGGAGAGGGAAAATTCAGACCAGATGGAAATGTTTGTGCTGGGAGAATCTCCAACAACGAAATGTTTGCAGCTATTCCAACTGCAAGGGCCGTAAGGAGAATAAGACGAACAACAGTTTGTGCCATTTTTCTTGAACGGACCATAGAAGAATTGGTATGTGTTTCTTTGATATTATAACATATTTTATGATCAATAGCAATATACCCTTTACTCTGCTAACAATCCCTCATGTTGCAATTCCACCATTTGTCTATAAGTGGGACTTATCTTCAGCAATTCCTCATGTGGGGCAATGGCGGTCAATTTTCCTTCCTCTATGACAGCAATGCGGTCGACTGTTCGCACAGTCGATAGCCGATGGGCGATAATAAATGATGTTCTTCCTTGTATAAGTTCCTTGATTCCCTCCTGAACTTTGCGCTCTGTCACGGAATCCAGTGCACTCGTTGCTTCATCGAGCACAATGACCTTCGGTCGTTTGAGAATGGCGCGTGCTATCGCGACCCGCTGACGCTGTCCACCAGAGAGACGGATGCCGCGATCGCCGATCATTGTTTCGTACCCTTCCGGCAATACTTCTATGAATTCTGATGCTGCAGCGCGACGTGCTGCATCTTTCACATCTTCCAGAGCGGCATCCGGCCGCGCGTATCGGATATTATTGAGAATCGAATCGTTGAACATGATATTTTCCTGCAGCACGAGGCCGATCTGTCGTCTCCACCAATGCACGTCGAGATCGCGAATGTCGACTCCGTCGATCAGAATCCTTCCGCTCGTGACATCGTAGAAACGGTTTAAGAGCATCGCGAGGGTGGATTTCCCGGCCCCGCTGTGGCCGACGAATGCGATGTGCTCACCGGGGAGAATGTTGAGATGGATATTGTGCAGCACTTCGCCGTGATGAGGGATTTTTCGCTCCTCGGCCGCGCTCGGCGCTTCCTCTTCAGGAAACCGGATGGCGTGTTCGGGGACAGATCGCCCGAGAGCGCTGGGCAATTCCTCTTCAGGATGTTTTTCGGCGGGAGGCAGGACCAATGCGCCGGCTTTTTCTTCGTCCTCGTCGTCCGTGATGACCGGAACGGGCTCATAGGAAAAGCACAGAGCGTCGAGAATGATCTCGCCTTTCAGAGGATCCAATGTTTTCGGATGTGGCGGATTTTTCACCCGGGCTTCTGTTTCCAGAATCATCTGCGAAAGCCTTACTTTGCCTACCTTCTTGTTCCATTGCGGCAGGAGCCCCGCGAGCATTTCAAACGGCGTCAGCACGCGGAAGAACGAAAACTGGAAGAAGTAGAGCTCGCCCAAGGTGATTTCGTTCCAGACGTAGAGGAGGATGCCGACGCTTACGAGCAGGATGCGCGTGAGCATGAAAAAATTGATGGACTCCACCACGGCCCAGCGCATGTTCACCCGTTGCTGCAGGGTGAACGCCTCCTCGTGCTTGCCGCGCATCAGTCCCATCTCGAAGTTTTCCTGCGCGTTGCTCTTCACCGAAAAAGCATTGGTGACGGCATCGAATGCTCTTCCAATGGCCTCGACCCACAGCTTGTTCACCCCGTACTGCAATTTGTACGTGCGATTCGTGCCAATGAGCGCGACTCCTATATAGAGGAGAAGGCTCACGACGAGGATCAATGCGAGAGTGGCATGGATCGTGAAACTGATGATGAGGAATACAAACGCCGCCAGGAAAGACGGCCCGAAATCAATGAAGAGATTCCTCTGCAGATCGACAAGGTGGTCGGCGCCTTCATCCACCTGTTTCATGATCTCACCGGATTTCTGCTTCGTGTGGAACGCAATGTCGAGATTCAGCACATGCTCGTAGACTTCTTCCCGGCGTTCCAGAAGCAGCCGGTTGTCCATTTGCCAGGAAATATATTTTTCGACGGTCTGGATGACGGAGAGGAGGACGAAAATGAGCGCCCACACGCCGAAGAGCATCCGGAAATCCACGTCTTTCCCTTCCTTGATGAGGAGCAGCTGATCGATGGCGTAGCTGGAGTAGAGCGGTTCCGAGACCCACATGGCCGCAACCGCGATGATGCAGACAAACATCACTGCGGCCTGCAGCGGGTGACACCGCCAGTATTTCCGCAGGAGTTTCAGGATCATCCTGAAATTTCCCCGGCTCGATGGCGGTTGCGTCGCCGACAGAAAAGCGGCTTTACCCATGAGCGCTCAGTATGAAGGTTTTTTGCGGTTTCTGGAATTGTCCGCCGAAGATTTTTCCTATTTTCTTTCATGCACGTTAGAATCATTGCCATGAATCGAAAGGACCGGATTTCCGCATTCGTCGAAACCGTCTGGGATTGGTACGGGCGTCATAAGCGCGATCTTCCTTGGAGGGATCTTCGAGACGCGGATCCCGCCGAACGCGGCTATAAAATTCTCGTATCCGAAGTGATGCTGCAGCAGACGCAGGTGAGCCGGGTTGAAATTATGTTCAGAAGTTTCCTCGAGCGATTCCCGAAGATTCAGGATCTCGCCTCGGCTTCCAACCGGGATGTGATCCTGGCGTGGAGGGGGATGGGATATAACAGCAGAGCGCTCCGGCTTCGGGATGCGGCAAAAATTATCATTACTCGTTCCTCGGTAGCTTGTTTCTTGATGGAACACCGTAAAGGAGAAACGAGCAACGAGCTAACAAGCAACGAATTTCCATATACCATGGAGGATCTTCTTCAGATACCAGGAATAGGCGAGTACACCGCCGCCGCCATCCGTAACTTCGCATTCAATCTCCCGACGCCCTGCATCGATACGAACATCCGTCGCATTTTGCATCGAACGTTCGTTGGGCCGGAGAACGCAGACGGAACGTGGAGGAAAGATGACAGGTATTTATTTGAGCTGGCGGGTGAGATTCTGGAGGTTGCTCTAAAGCCCGTTACTCATTACTCGTTACGAGTTCCTCGTTTTGTTCATGCAACGAGTAACCAGCCAACAAGCAACGAGCCACCCTCCGCCGAGCATGCATTTTCAGGGCAAAAATCCTTCCAACGAACTGCGGCCGACTGGCACGCCGCGCTCATGGACTATGGTTCACTCGTGCAAACCAAAACGAATCCGAAGTGGAATGTCTGCCCGCTCACAGCGAAAGGAATCATGAAAGCAATGCCGAAGGATTTTTTAGACCCGAAACCCGAAACCCGAAACCCGAAACTGCAAAAAGAGCCCGGTCGCCTTGTCGGTTCGACCTTCATCCCGAATCGCATTTTCCGCGGTAAAGTGGTCGAGATTCTTCGCGACGCGCCGAAGGGATTGACGCTGGATCACATCGGGCGGGAGGTCTGTCTCGATTGGGAGAAGAGAGTGCATCAGAAGTGGCTCTCGGAACTTCTGTCGAAACTCATGAAGGATGCGTTCGTGCAGCGAGATGAGAGTCGGTATAGGTTACGTGAGTAAAGATCCTGGAGCACGGAATGATCAAAACAACAAACGACAAAAAATATTCCGTCATCAATCTCCAGTGGTCATTGGCATATTGAACATTGGTTTATGTATGTGGTTTGTGATTTTGGTAATTCATGAGCCAACGTATTGGCTGCATGTTCTCGTCGGCGGCCTTGTAAATGCGGATCGGTCCGCGGTCGAAAGATTCTCAAACAGCCGCACGGCTCCTCCCCCCGTGACAATGTCCGGCCGGCCGTCCCCCGTGAAGTCACGAACGAGAATCTCGCGTGCGCGGAGTCCTACGAATCCTGCGACAGAACGTTTTTGCCAGATGCTTGTTCCCTGTTCCCAGTAGAAGAGTTGTTCCGCGTAGGAAGCGGAGTTCAAGTTCGCTGTCGTCACCACGACGTCCCCGTCCCCGTCGCCATCGAGGTCCTCGGTTCCAAGGAAGAAAATAAATTCGCCGCTGCTCATGCTTACGTTTCCGAGCGAACCGATTTCCCTCCGGCGTCCGTCACACCCTGACCACCAGAAAACTTTGATTTCATTTCCAACGTCAAACCCTGCGATCACGTCCTCAACCCCGTCGTCATCAATGTCTCCGATGACGATATTTTCTGTAAAGCTGCTTTGTTCCAGCATGATAGGATCCGGTTCGGTAGTTCTGATTTTCGAGTCATCCAGGATGCCTTCTGCAACCACGAACTTCCCCTTCCACGGCTTGTCGCTGATGGCACCGACATCTGTATCGAAAATTTCAATATTGCTGGTCGTACCTGTCCAGGGATTGAAAATTTTCGCGAGACCGGACCAGTCGTGTGCCAGAATGTCGAGCTTCCTGTTTCCGTCGAAATCAAAGAGGCGCAGGTACGGATAGGGTGCGGTCCAGGCGACCGTTGTGTCCGGTTCCAGAATATTCAAAGTGCGGTACTGGAATCCTGCGCTGGTATTTTCGAACCACGCGAATTTCGTCGTCAGGAAATCTCCATCACTGTCAATGGCGGCGACAAGATCCTGATCGCCGTCACCATCGGCGTCTCCGGCCTTGAGCGTTCGTATCGTGCTGTTGTGGCTGAATGTCTGGCCATTGATGATGCCCACCTCTGTCGCGATTTCAAATACTCCGTCGTGATTCGTATCGATTGCTTCCACGACCGTTGCGGAGACCGACAATGATTGCTCACGGAATCCTGTCGTCGCTGCCCCGCCGGCAGACGAAGCTGAGGAATTGGAAGCCGGCTGCGACGATGTTGAAGAGGCGGAAGATGCTGAGGTGACACTGGATTTACTGGATGACTGTGTTCCGCAAACGAACTGCCCGCAGGAGACCTGGCATCCGTTGGCATCAAACTCCTGACCGACGCGAACGCATCCTTCCTTCGTCGTACAGAAAATTTCGATGCATCCCCGTCGCGGATCCCTTTCGTAGGCCACGGATTTCGATGATTGAAACCGGGCAAAGGGATTGTCATTTTCGCAGACGAGTTCGCCGCAGGTAAGGAGACATCCGCGACTGTCGTAATAAGAATGGATGTATCGGCACCCGTATCGTCCTATGCATTGCGCTTGTTCCGGGCATAGGCGAGCGTCTTCCATCGGGGTGGACTTGAGGGGACCGGGCTTTATGTATTGCGTGAAGTCACCGCCTCCGGGTTCACTCTTAGGGATCGGAGCGGCTCCATGCATGGGTGATGCTGATGTCGGGGTTGCTGCGACGGGAACCGGCGGGGGCGTGGTCTTTTGAGCGATTGTCGGGAACTCGATGACCCACTCGCCGCCGTTCACCATTGCGCGGCCTTCAGGTTGCGCCAGCACGGCGAAGATCGCGAAGGCGATTTCCGTTCGCGTCAGTTCCTGTGCGGGCAAGAGCGTCGTGCCTCTTCGGGGGAACAGATGCCATTTCTCTGCCGTGCCTGCATACTTCGCGTACCATTCCGTTGCCGGCACATCGGTAAATGTATGGGGCAGATGTTCCGGAAGTTCGAACGTGAGCGCGATCATCTTTAAGAATTCCGCGGTGTTGATGTTTCCCTGCGGTTCAAATGTTTTATCGGCGTATCCTTCGACAATCCCGAGCTCCGCGGTCGTTAAGACGTACGGCACGTACCACTCGCCGTCACGTACGTCCGTGAAACGGCCCCGGTTGAAGTAGGACGTCAGCGGCTTCCTCGATGCGCGCATCAGGATCTTCGCCGCTTCGTGCCTGCCGACAAGATTACTGCCGCGAAAGGTTCCGTCCGGATATCCGCTGATGATGCCGAATGCCGCGAGTGTCTCGACGGCAAATCCCTCGGGCGTGTTCGATGCGACATCGGGAAAATTCCGGACCAGAGCGCCCTGCATATTCGCGCCCCGGAGGAGGCCCGCACTGAGCAGCAGCAGAGCGAGAGCGTTCGCTGAATGACGGAGCGGAAATCTCATGTGTGTGTTCAATTGTAATTATAGCATTTAATTTACTTTTTATCAATGTCGGTTGCTTCGAATTGTGCATACGCTTCATTTGGTCAGTGAGACAATGTGATATCATATTGTCAGGTACTCCGCTTGTAACTCGTAAACTCGAAACTCGTAAACTCACAACTTGTAACCAATCTATTTTGCCAGCTGCTCAATCCTCCTTTCCCTAATCACGTTCACTTTGATGACGCCCGGATACGTGAGCTCGCCCTCAATTTTCTTCGCGATGTCTTTGGCGAGTTTCTCCTGATCCAGGTCGCTCACTTTTTCCGTGTTCACGTAGACGCGGATCTCGCGGCCGGCGGAGATGGCGAAGGCTCTCTGCACTCCTTCGAAGCCTTTGGCGACTTCCTCGAGCTCCCGGAGTCTCTTGAAGTATTCCTCGATCGATTCCCGGCGCGCTCCGGGGCGCGCTCCGGAGATGGCATCCGCCGCGGCGACGACGAAGGCTTCCGGTGACTCCATCGGGATATCTTCATGGTGCGCCGCGACGCAGTGGATCACTTCGGGGCGGACTTTGTAGCGCTTGCAGATCTCCACGCCGATCTCGACGTGCGTGCCCGTCACTTCGTGATCCAAGGCTTTGCCGATGTCGTGGAGCAGGCAGCCTTCGGTGACGATCATCGGGTCGGCGCCGATTTCCTCGGCGAGCATGCGTCCCAGGTGCGCCATCTCCACGCTGTGCTTCAGGACATTCTGGCCGTAGCTCGTGCGGAAGCGAAGGCGGCCGATGATTTTGAGGAGCTCCTGCGGGTACCCGGCGATCCCGAGTTCCTCCGTCGCGCGCTTGCCGAACTCGAGCATCATTTTTCCGACCTGTTCCTTCACTTTGGCGACGACCTCCTCGATCCTGGCAGGTTGGATGCGCCCGTCCTGAATCAGTTTCTCCATCGCGAGCTTCGCGACGTAACGGCGAGCGAGGTCGTAGCCGGAGATCACGATTGCGCTCGGCGTGTCGTCGATGATGACGTCCACGCCCGTGGCCTGTTCAAACGCGATGATATTTCTGCCTTCCTTGCCGATGATCTTCCCCTTCATGTCATCGGACGGGAGCTGCACCACGGTCGCCGTCGATTCGCTCGTCACTTCGGAGGCGTAGCGCTGCATGGCCTCGGCCAGGAGGTTCTTCGCCTTCTCCTCGGCTTCCTGTTCGATGTTTTCCTTCAGGAGCTTCACCTGACCGGCGTAGAACTCCGAAAAATCTTTCTCGAGTTCGTGCCAGAGTTGTTTCTTCGCTTCCTCCTCGGAGAGTTTCGCGACTTTCTCGAGCGCTTCCCTGTGCTTCGCGCTCGCCTCGGACAGCTCCAATTTCAGCTCATCGAGATCTTTTTCCTTCTTCTCGACGATGCCGCGCTGACGCTCCACTTCTTTCACTTTCTGATCGAGACTCTTTTCTTTCTCTTCGAGACGGCCTTGTTCTTTTTCGAGCTTCGCCTCCGTTTCGGACGCCTGCAATTTGGCGTCACTCAGGATCTCGCGAGCAGTCACTTTGGCTTCGGCCTCGGCGGCTTTGATCTGCGCGCGCGCTTAGTTCAGCTTCGATTCGAGCGTCCGGAGACTGCGCTCCTGCTCGTCGATTTGCGTCTGGAGCGCGGAGGAGATTTTCTTCCCCTTACTAAACCAGAACCATCCGGAGAGAATTCCCAAAAGAACTCCTCCCAGGAGGGCCAAAAACACAATGATGTATTCCATACGTCATGAGGGCAGGTGATAGGAAAACCGCCCTCTCAAACTGCAAGAATCAATCGCGCCCGAATGCAATGTTCAAAGCAAAGATCATGGGGTTGAATGCAGGGAAGAGAGGGAGAGGTACGAACCCAGTGTAGCTCTTTTTTGACGGGAAGCGAGGGTTTTTTTCGGCTTGGAAACTGGATTTCCTCATCCCTAACCCCTTTCCCTGCCTCCGTCAAGGCTTCGGCGGGCAGGCAGCCCACCCGCGCCGAAAAATGAGATTATGCACGAACGGCCGGGGACGGCCGTTCGACCACGGGCAAGATGCCCGTGTTACGAGTTGAACCCACAAGCGCTCAATGGCCACAAGCTCTCAGCGGGAGCGCCCTGCCTGCCAGGGCGCCAGAGGTGAGGAACTCGTTGGCGTTCCATCTACTGACAGAACGCCATTTTTGGCTTCAGGAAGATTCAGATAAGGCAGGAACAAAAGAAAATTTTTGGGAGCCACCCTTCGAAGCGTTTGTCTTTGCTTCCATATCTTCATGCGCGCCCTTCGGATCCTTTTCTGCATCATCCTGTGTTTTGTCCTTTCCGTGGGGCAGGCGCTGTCGGCCGTCTTCATCAGTGAAGTGATGTGGATGGGATCCGATCTTTCGACCGCGGATGAGTGGCTGGAGCTTTTTGCCGATAGTGACACCGATATTTCCGGATGGAATCTGACGTCTTTGAATTCCAAAGGCGAGGAAACGGCTCTGATGCACTTTCAGACAGGAACGCTGCTGGGGTCGGGCACGTATACGGTGATAGCGAATTACGACGCAGCCAATTCCAGATTGAGCGCAGACCCGGCGTTCGTCACAAAAAATCTGTCACTGCCCAACACGAAACTACTTCTTCGTATCCGGGATTCTTCCGGAATTGTCATCGATGCGGCCGATGACGGAGTCGGGGTCCCTTTTGCGGGCATCAATGCATCCGGAACAGGAACGCGCGCGTCGATGGAACGGATTGTCTTTGGATCGGGATCAAAGAAGGAACACTGGTCTACCGCCATACGTGCGATGGGGTTTGATGCCGGTGCTCCGCTCCTCGGCACGCCCGGATTTCCGAGAGAGGAAAAAGGGGAAACAGGAGGAAGCAGCAGCGCAGGTTCAACCGGCAGTAGCAGCAGTGAAGCTCCGTTCGGGGATCATGAGCCACCGACAGAGGCGAAAAATCTTTCAGGACATGTGCTGAGCGGATCGCTCATTCTCACGTGGTCAAGAAGTGATTCCTCCGATCTCTTTCTTCAGATTCTCTCTCTAGACCCGCGACTCAGAAGCGGCCTCTCCGGAACACTACTCGGGCCTGCAACGGAGACTTATAGTTTCACTGGAGCTCTCGAGGACGTTTCGTATGCCGTTACTCTTCGTTCCAGCGACCCGTTTGGAAATATTTCCTCGGGAGTTTCAATTTCGGTTCAGCCCTTACCGAAGCTGAAAATCACGGAAGTGCTCTCAAACCCGATCGGCGAAGACAGGGAGGAATGGATCGAGATGGCAAACTTCGGTGTGATGGAAATAAGCCTTATCGGAATCACGCTGGAAGATGGCCATAAGAACAAATTTTTTGTACAATCTCTTTCAGGCTCCACCGTTCTCGCGCCCGGCGGGCATCGTTCGTTTCGAAAATCGCTCACAGGACTCGCTCTCGATAACAAAGGCGAAGAGATACGTCTCTGGAAGGGGGCGGATCTTCTGGATGCATTCGCCTACACGGAAACGGCCGAAGAAGTGAGCGTGGGCCGCGATCCCGCTGATCCAGGAATCCTTCGGGCCTTCTGCGTACCATCCGAAGGGAAGCAAAATGTGGTTCTCCCATTGCCTGCATTCATCTCTATCCAGACGGGAGCGGCCGAAGCGGCCGGGAAAGTCACGCTCAATCTGGAGGCTCAGACGCTCTCGGGATCCTTGGCGTCTGCGACCTGTGCGTGGAATTACGGTGACGGCTTTTTGAGCGAGAGTTGCAACCCCCCGTCGCATACTTTTTCAGCGGTTGGTGACTATTCGATCACCCTGTCCGTCACGGATTATTGTAGTAACACAGTGGTACAAACACTTCCTGTTCGTGTTTTGCCTGCTGGCACCGCCGCTTCGAAGAAGAAAAAAACGGAGCCGCCCTCGGCGATTCCCCCCGGGGGATTTGGCGGAGGAATATCCTGTGACGTCGAACGCAGTGACGGTTTGAAGATCAGTGAATTTATCCCCGATCCTCTCGGAGATGAAGTCGAGGAAGAGTGGATCGAGCTCCAGAATACCGGCATCGATTCCTTCCCTCTGTGCGGTTACGTTCTGGATGATGCGGAGGAGGGGAGCAAGACGTTCCGGATCGGGTCTGAGATGCTCCCGCCCGGCGGGTACCGAGTCTTTCGGCGCCCGGAGACTGGCATCGCACTGAATAACGATCAGGATGCGGTAAGAATCTTGAGCCCTGCTGGGGTGACTCTGGATTCCGTGTCCTTTGTGAAGCCCTTTCCAGGCGAATCCTATGCCCGGAGGAGCGATGGGAACTTCGTCTGGACGCCTTTTTTGACGCCGGGTGCGGAGAATCGTTTCAGGACAGCGGAGCGGCGCTTCGTGACCGATCGTGCCATTGTTTCCGCAGCATTACCAAACCCCGTTTCGCGTGACGAAGAAGGGGAATGGATCGAAATTACGAATGTGAGCGACGATTCCCTGGCACTGACCGATTGGAAGCTGGATAACGCGGAAGGTGGCAGTAAGCCGTTTCTCCTGAAGGGCATTTTGCTTGCCTCGAAGGAAACGAGACGTTTCTCGATTCAGGAAACACGCATTCAATTGAGGAATTCCTCGGATACCGTCCGCTTGCTGGATCCGGACGGGAATACCGCTTCCATCCTCGGCTGGACAGAGGCAGAAGAAGGGCGCATCTATCGGCCGTATGCTTTTTCAACGGAGCGCGTAAAGGCTCAGGTGACGAATGTGGTCGATGGGGACACCGTGGATATCGCACTCACCGATGTCGACAATCTCGATCGCATTCCAGAGGAAATCCGCCGACTCTGGCTGGCGCTCGATACGACGAAAAACCCGCATATCCGTGTCCGGATGATCGGCATTGATACTCCCGAAACCGTGCATCCGTCAAAGGCTGTTCAACAGTATGGAATGGAAGCATCCAATTATGTTCGATCCCTTATTCTTGATAAAAACGTTGAACTTGAATTTGATACAGAGATCTGGGACAAGTATCAGAGGCTATTGGCGTATGTGTATTTCGACGGAGCCCTGATACAAGCCAAAATATTACAAAGAGGACTTGCGTATGCCTATCGTCGTTATCCCTTCCTCCGAAGCGCCGAATTTCAGGCTTTTGAGGCGGAGGCAAAGCGGGCGAAGCTCGGGATCTGGTCTGATCCGGAGGCCGAGGCGGTGGTCACGCTTCTGCAGGAAGAATCGCAAACGGAAAAGCCTCTGGAAGGGGAGGATCTCCTCCTGGCCATTCGCCCGGAATCCGGAATGGTTTCCTCCGGCACGACCGTGGAGTTTCAAGTCTCACAGCCGTCCCGCATTTTTCTCTCCATCGATTCGGGATCGTTCGCGCCGTTTTCCGGTTCACTCATTCTTTCCGGACCGCTTGCTCTTGGCGCCTATGCGGAAAGTGAAATCGGAACGGGACTCATTCTGCGCTCGAACAGGGTTTCTCGGCGCTACGAAGTCTTCGTTCGCGTACGGACAGGAGCGATCCTGATGAGTGAAATTTTTCCTTCGCCGGAGTCGGGGGAGGCGGAGTGGGTGGAATTTTGGAATCGCACATCGCGTGATGTTTCATTGGCGGGGTGGCAGTTGGATGACATCCAGAACGGAGGAAGCAGGCCGTGGACGATCCCGGAAAACAGTATTCTCCCCGGCAACGGATTCCTCGTTCTCCGTGGCGGGGAGTGGAAATTGAAATTCAACAATGACGGCGACGAGGCGTGGCTGCTGATGCCGGACGGAGCGCCCGCAGCCTCGCTCCCGTATCCGACGGTCAAAAAGGGACTTGGATTCGGTCTGACATTTTCTGGGAACATCATCGGCTCCTGCATGACCGATCCGACGCCGGGCCGGGAAAATACCTGCGTCCCGGAAAAAATTGCGGCGGCAAAGATCATGAAAAGCCCGAAGCAAAAATCTTCCTCGAAAAAAAGTTCCACTACAAAAAAATCAAAGACGGCGAAAGCGCCTGTGCGCTACCGAAATATCCTTTCGGGCATCAGCCAGAAAACATCGTTTTTGCCGCTCCCTGATACATTCAGAATGCTCCTCGATGCCGAGGCCCGGGAGAGTGATCCTTCACCCCGCACGAGTTCTGTCCATTTCTCCACGGACATTGAAATATTGGCTTTGACACTCCTTCTTTTGTGCTCCACAGGACTCGCATTTCGTCCACTCCTGCGGCCTTCCGGAAAACGCAAAATGAGGGTATAATAGTTGGATTTATGGCTAACAAAGAAGCACCAAAAACACTTTACGAGCCGGGCAAGGACCCCGAGCATCTGGAGAGACTGGAAGCTATCAAGGCAGCCAAAGAGCGAAGGCTCGTGGAATGGGTAACGGCCAAAGCAGCTATCTTCGGCGATCGGGAGACACAACGCATGATCGAGGATGAGCGCACAATGCAGCGTATCCTTGCCATTCCGAAGGTTCTGGATGGGGGAGCTGTTATCTGGATGCCGGAGAAGGCCCGCGAATTTCTCGCGCGGGAACATGAAAATATGCGACGCGAGGAATCGGATCAGCATGCAAAAGAGATTCAGATTCATCTGGAGAGTTTTCTCAACGAATTTCGGTCTTTCGCGGAAACAATGGATAACGCGAAAAAACTCTATGAAGACAACGTGGAGAATAAAGACATCGCTCCGAAATTCTCGGAGAACTTCGATGCAATCCGGGCTACTATGACCTCAGTCCCCGTGGATACGGATGCTTTGAATGCATTCACGCGCGTGACCCAAAATGGATTTTCGAATGTTGTAATCGCAGCGGGCAAAGCAAAGACCAACGAGGATTTCCGCAAGGCAGTTGCTGCGTACGCGACAGCTCATTCTGAAATTGCGAAGAAACTCGCCGAATTAGGAGTCGACGCCGCGCCTCTCGAAAAAAAGAAAGCAGTCGGCCTTATTCGCGAGGCCCTCGTAACGGAATCTCAATCCAAGATCGGACTCGGTGCCGATGATCAGAAAAAAATAAGAGCAGAGATCAGTTTCATCAATACGCGCCTCGAAGATCTTCAAATAGAACGTGAACGCATCATTGCTTCCGCGTTCGAGGCAGGAAACGTGTACCGTCGCATGCTCGGTGGCGCGGACGTCGATCAGCTCATCAAAAATGCGATGATCGATGACAAAATCATCGATCTCAAAAAACTTGCGGAGGAATACAAGAAAAAACGGGGAGATGATCGGACGGTCGAGAAGATCACGGCAGAACTTCGGGCAGCGGGAGGATTTAAAAAGGAACCGTTCGTTCTGACGGAGAAAGAGCGGACGAAGCTGGCGCTCTACTTGAATCGTCACATACTGAATCCCTTCGAAGTCATTGCGACTTCGATGGCGGAGAACAAGACGATTGATCTTGAGAAACTGCAGCTGAGTCTGCTCTACCTCGGTGTTTCTATTGAGATCCCTGAACTCCAGGCGGCAGCCAACATCGCAGGAATGCGGGGGATTCTGAGCGATGAAGGACAGAAGAAATTGATCGAACTCCTCGAGTCGAAGGGCATCGATAATCCCGTCGGTATTTCCATCAAGCAGTTGCTCCTCCGCGCTGGTTTCCCGGAACCCGTGATAGCGGAATTCGAAAAAGCGGATTACCGGCCGCCCTTGTGGGTGATGGGGGGTATGTCCAGGATCGAAGGATTTGAAGGAAAAATCACAGGACTCCTCTTCCGGAAAATCATCAATCTGGCGGGCAAAGAAGATGATGTTCTCAAGGGCAACGAGCGTTTTATCCGGAGGGAAGATTTTGTTGATGCGTTCACGTTTGCATTCCTGGAAAAAGGCCTGACAAAGGAGAACGTTACAAACGCGCGCACGAAAGCTGAGAAATTGTGGGAGAACTTGAAGTCTGCTGTGTCAGAACATTCACGAGGGGAACTCGTGATCAATCTGGATACTGCCCAAGCTGTCATTGATGCTGGTCTGACGATTGACGTCAGTGAGCAAGCGAAAGAGTACGTTACAATGTTCAGGGACCAACATCTCCACGAATTACCGTGGGATGAAGCTCTCAAGGGTAAGGTCATGGAGGGGTACAACGTGACGATCACAGGGCTCGGGAAATGGTGGGAGTACATCAACACTCTTCCAAAAGTTTTCTATGAGCCGAAATTGGATCCTGCTTTGCTACGGCTTGTGAATCAGGAAAAGGCATATAAAACGTATCAAGACGCATTGCAGTCTTCCATCAAAGAAACAAAAGACCTGCAGGCGAGCCTCGCAAAAGCGCTTCTGGAAATCGAGGAAGCCGAGTTGTCCCGGCAAAAAGAATTGGGACCATTAGCACCGAACGCCGACTGGAGGGATCACCTTGCACGCAGCAAGGAACTGCTCTTCGTGAGCAAGGAAATTCTTCTGACGCTCGAGGAACGCTATCGCTACTCCACGTTACCCTTGGATGTGCAGGATAAGGCTTTCTGGCTTGCTATGCATAAGGGAATGGATGCAGCAACTGCGTACCTCGACGCTGACAAAGACGCAAAGCCGAAAGCGTTCGAGACCTACGCAAAGGAGTACGAAGAATTCGATAAAGGTCTGTATCTCGCGGAGAAGAACTCGGGACGCGATGTGCTCACCGACCTGCATCGCGCAGGATTTGATGTGCTCCCGCAGGCGTTGGATATCCTCAATACGACACAGCATCCAACGGAGAAGGTGCCTCTTGCTGTGAGTTCTGCGCGCGTCGGAAACTGGTTGAATGAACCGGAAAAAGCCCGAATAGCTCTCGAAAAGGTCATCATCACCACGTCCGCCAGTGATGCGCAAAAAAAAGCTCTCATTGAGGCATTCTGCACAGGGAAAGATCAAGGCTTGATGAACGCAGTTGATGCAAATGTTCTCGTTCAGAGTATTCAGAAACACCTGGAGCATCAAAGCATTGATTTCCCGAAGACCGAGGAATTAAACGCGCGCAAAGAACGTTTCACGAGCCCGCTCGACGTCCTCTCCTCAGCGGGCAAAGAACTGAAGAAAATGCTTCGCAGCAACAATAAAGCGGAGAAGTATCTCGCGATCACGATGATCGTCGCTGCCGGATATTTCCTCTGGCAGACGTGGAAGAAGGGAGGATTTGGAAAGAAGCTGATGATTGGTCTCCCCCTCTTCTTCGGCTCGGATATTCTTTTGAAGCGCATGACGGGGAAAGGCGTCATGGACCGCCTCGGGCTCCGCTACATGAAAGAGGAGGACAGGGATTCTGCCGTGGAACAATACATTCGTAGAAATCAGAAAGAATATGGTTTCCTCGATCGGAAGGAAGGTCGTGCCGCCATTCAGGTTCTGATGAGTACGGAGAAACCCATCCCCGTCAAAGAGCTCCTTGCATGGCGTAAGCGCATCGCCGGGGGAACCCGGGGATACGATTATCGCGGCACGGCACCGGCTTCACTGAAAGCCGGTGCGCAGGAAGTCATTGCAAAGATGGGGGATCTGGAGAAGAGGGGACAAGGCGACGATGCCATCGAACAGAAAGCATACGAGTACATTTTCATGGCATTCGATGCGCTCTGCGCAAACGTCGCCACCGATAATGCATTGCCCGGTCCGAAAGCCAGTAAAGGAGCGGACCTGATTGAGAAACGGTACGTGGATTTCAGCGAGGAATATATGAAGGAATTCAAACGTGATCTCGAAGCCGCCGCCGTTTCCAAAGGGGGGTACACCATGCTGGATGTTCTCGTGTTCGAGCGACAGACGCCTGCGATGCGCGAGGCGATCTTCGGTAACGATTACTTCCTGGAATGGGTGCTTCGAGGCACGGGCATCAGCATAGAGTGGGCCAAGCAGAAACTTGCGGAAGGAAAAACACTTCTCCAGATTCATGCGGAGTGGGGGAAGGAAAAAGCCAAAGTTCTCTACGAGGAAGGAAAAGAGCTCCTCAGCGGCGCTGTGGTGGATATCTACGACTGGTTGCGCGTTACGTATCCGAAGGCGAAGTACGAACTTCGCGAAGACTGGCTTTCGGTGTACCGCTTGGTTGCGGGTACGCTTTCTTCCGCCGGAGTTCTCATAAAAAAACACGGCAACGACGCATTTGAGATGTCCATTGATGTATCGTTGGCTTCCGTAAATTTCACGATTGACACAGCGCAGAATATTTATCGCAGCTTGCTGAATGTGGGTCTGACCGGACAGTCCATCCTCTGGTTCGACAATCTTTGCCTTTCGTGGTTCGGTTTCACCATGTCGGAGTACATCCTTTATAAGGATGCCATCGAAGACACGCCGGCGAAGAGGGAATCCCACGTAAAGGCTCTCGCCGAAGACAAGAAGATGTTCGGTTACACGGATGATGCAGGCAAATTCAACCCGGGTGATCTCGAAAGGGACTTGAAAAAAGTGGCGCCGGACGTTACGACGGAATGGGTGAGAACACGGTTTGAAGAGGCTAAAGAAAAGTTGGGGTTAAAGGGAGTCACGGATATGTCGTCATATGAGAAATTGGCTGTGTACGAACTTTTGAAACGGCATATCTACTCGCATATTCTTGCGCGACGCATCGATGCAATCCAAAATATCCGAAGCGTTGAAGGTGCGACTCTCGATACACTCACTGTGATTCTTCCGGCGAAGTTCGATGATCTGACGAAGGATGACCTTGCCGCTCAAATCGAAAAAAGCTACGGCCTCAATGTCATTAGCCTGCTGGGAATGGAAAAAACAAAATTCCTTGGGAAGTATCAGGAATTCGTAAAGCAAACGAAGACGGGATACACGCATGATGGTCTGGATTTCCTGAATCAGGCATTCGATTTCATTCCGCACCGTGACGCATCTGCTGAATATTTGGTTGTCATCAATGAATATGCAGCACAGTTCAAAAAGGAAGCGGATGCAGCATTCAAAGAGCTTCCGGAGATAGAGCGCAGAGAAAAAATAAGTCTGTATGAGCAATATCTCAACACGGTTCTTGCGAATGCGGTAATCGAAGCAACCATGCGCGGTTCGGAAGCAGAACGCGTCCTTCCGACGGATCTGATCAAATTGAAAGCGGAAGAAAACATGGCACTTGCTCTCGCCATTCAGCGCGCGAAACATTTCCTGGAATTCCTGCGCATCAACAAAGGCGCGTCCGTGGATCCCGATGCACTGGGCGAGCGTCTCAAGTTCGAACATTTCCATGCAGAGAGCGGCGCAGGTCCGGTGTTGCAGAAGGTTCTCTCGGATACGGAATTAATGCCCCTGGTCCAGAGCGTGCAGCCTTCCATCCCCGTGGAGGTTGTTCCTGACATGGGAGTTCCCGAAGGCGTTCCGAAACCGCACATTCTCGGAGGTGCGGAAGTAGCTCTCGTTCAAGAAGCGCTTACAAAGGATCTCACACGTGTTGATCTGACTCCCCAAGAAGAGAAAGCCATGCTCGATGCGCTCGGCAGCGCGAATTTCGCTACGAGTGAGCAACTTGAGATTCGTTCGAAACTCACCGAAAATGCGACGAAATTGATAGCGGCCGATCTCGTAAAGCCGGAAGTCCGCCAGCGCTACTACACCTATTTGCGTGCGGTCGATGGACCGACGCATTCCGTCAAAGAAAAAGAATTGCTTGATTATTTCTCATCTCTCTATACGGAGGAACAACTGGAAG
>JBBTTQ010000018.1:0-4316 GCA_038064175.1 Patescibacteria group bacterium | reverse complement strand
AATCCGATCATCCAGAACGGCCTGTTGCCCGTGTTCGTTGACGTCACGCCGCCTACCTATAACATCGATGTCCGCCAATTGGATGCGGCATATTCGCCGCGCGTGCGCGCCATCATCATCGCTCACACATTGGGAAATCCTTTCGATCTTGCAACTGTCCACTCGTTCGCAAAGCGCCACAACCTCTGGCTCATCGAAGACTGCTGCGACGCGGTCGGTTCCACGTACCAGAACAAGATGGTCGGCACGTTCGGAGACCTCGCAACCGTCAGCTTCTATCCGGCTCATCACATGACGATGGGAGAGGGGGGGTGCGTATTGACGGACGATGCGCAACTGCAGAAACTCATCGGCTCCTTCAAGAACTGGGGACGGGATTGCTGGTGCAACCCGGGCGCCAGCAACACCTGCGGCAAGCGCTTCTCGTGGCAGCTGGGATCGCTCCCGCATGGATACGATCACAAATACATTTTTTCGCACATCGGGTACAATCTGAAGGTAACCGACATGCAGGCCGCGGTCGGTTGTTCGCAGCTCAAAAAGCTTCCGCAATTCATTGCCGATCGGAAGAAGAATTTTACGACGCTCCACGAGGGTCTGCGCGACCTCGCAGAATTTCTTCTCCTCCCGGAAGCGACGGCATATTCCGACCCCAGTTGGTTCGGGTTCCCCATCGGAGTGCGGGAGGGCGCTCCATTCACCCGCGACGATTTCGTGCGGCATCTCGAGTCCCGTATGATTGCCACCCGCATGCTCTTCGCCGGGAACCTCACGCGCCAGCCGGCGTACGAGGGCATCCCGCACCGCATCGTCGGAGCGCTCCCGGGCTCGGACTTCGTGATGCAGAACGTCTTCTGGATCGGGGTGTATCCGGGGCTGACCGCAGCGATGCTCGCGTTCGTTCTCGAAACAATTCATGATTTCTGCCGCGCACATGCACGCGTTTGATGCCGATTTCGACGGAGAGGGCGCTTCTTCAAATCCCCCTTGGAATGAATTCCGCGGCGCGCGGATCTTCCTCACCGGCGGCACGGGATTCTACGGCTGCTGCCTGCTTCATACATTCACGCAGGCGTGCGATCGGATGACGCTCGATGCATCCATACACGTACTCACGCGCGATCCCGAGCGCTTCGCTGCAAAAGCGCCGGCTCTCGCCACGCATCCCGCCGTGATGCTCATACGAGGAGATGTCAGATCTTTCGCGTTCCCCGCCGGACATTTCTCTCACGTTCTCCATGCGGCGACGGACGTTGTCCCCGCGCCCGAGCAGCAGCCGCCAGAGCTTCTGAGGGAGACCATCGTCGAAGGAACCCGACGCGTTCTGGCATTCGGCAATCAATCGGGAGTCAAAAAGCTCCTTCTCGTCAGTTCCGGATTTGTCTACGGGCCGCAGCCGCCGTCCGTCACACACATGCCGGAGGATGAGGACGCCGTCACGCGTCCCCTGCCCGCACCTTCCACGTACGTCGATGGCAAACGCGAAGCGGAACGCCTTTGGCGCACGTCGGAGGGCGACTCGTGCCGTACGATTGCGCGATGCTACTCTTCCGTCGGTCCGTATCTGCCTCTGGATGCCCACTTCGCCGTTGGTAATTTTATCCGCGATGCCGCTCGAGGGGGGCCGATTTGCGTCAGCGGGGATGGAACCCCGCACCGATCGTATTTGTACACGCCCGACCTCTCCGTGTGGCTCTGGACAATACTCTGCCACGGCCAAGAGGGCAGGGCGTACAACGTCGGCTCGGAACATGACCTCTCCATCGCCGATCTCGCCCGAACGGTGGCAGCAACATTCTCTCCCTCCATCCGCATTGAGATTGCCAAAAAACAGATTCCCGGGCCGCACGAACGGTTCGTTCCCTCGACTCTGCGAGCGCGATCCGAGCTTGGATTGAAAGAAACAGTCCCTCTGAGAGAGGCTATACGAAAGACGGCGGCGTGGTACGCTGGAAGAGCCGGTTTTCCGCACCATAGAACATGAAACTGATCAGCGTCGTCACTCCCACGTACAATGAAGCGGAAAACGTCCGCGACGTGTACCTGCAGACGAAAGCGGTTTTTGACAGCCTCCCGTACGACTATGAGCATATATTCATCGATAATGCTTCGACGGATGCGACTGTGGCAATTCTCAAGCAGATCGCAGCGAAGGATCATCGCGTCAAAATCATCGTGAACGCGCGTAACTTCGGACCGATCCGTTC
The DNA here is from genome assembly GCA_038064175.1 of Patescibacteria group bacterium. Classification (GTDB taxonomy): domain Bacteria; phylum Patescibacteriota; class Gracilibacteria; order Peribacterales; family Peribacteraceae; genus 2-02-FULL-52-16. Next base: position 2,109 of record JBBTTQ010000018.1, on the reverse strand, counting down.
CCCGTACCACGGCCTTCTTCAGACGCACGGCGACGCGGTCGTTCTTCTCGTTTCCGATCTTCAGGATCCGCCGTCGATGATCAGAGATTTCCTCGAACAATGGGAGCAAGGGTACAAGGTGGTGCTGGGACTCAAAACACAGAGCGAGGAATGGTGGCCCTTCTTTCGTCTGCGAAAACTGTACTACACGCTGCTCTCGCTGGTTTCAGGCACCGAACTGACCAAGAACAATACGGGCTTCGGGCTCTATGACCGACAGATGATTGACGTGCTTCGGGACATCCCCGACCCATACCCATACTTCCGAGGACTGATCGCTGAAATCGGCTTCGAGAGCGCAAAAATTGAATATCTGCAGCCGAAGCGGAAGCGAGGCATATCGAAGTACAATTTCTACACGCTCTACGACATCGCGATGCTGGGGATTACCAGCCATTCCAAGGTCCCGCTCAGGATCGCAACCATGCTCGGGTTCATGCTCTCGTGTTTCGGTCTCGTGATCGCTCTGGGGTATCTCGTTGCCAAGCTCATGTATTGGAATACCTTTGCCGCCGGCATCGCTCCCATTGTCATCGGCGGCTTTGTGTTCCTCTCCATGCAACTCTTCTTCATCGGGTTCCTGGGAGAATATATTGCAGCCATCCATACCCAGGTGCTCCGTCGACCCCTCGTGGTCGAGAAAGAGCGGATCAACTTTGATCCTCCCGCAACGCGTTCTAGCGCTGGAGATCCTTCCTGAACCACAGCGTGAAGCCCTCCATGGGCACAAACGGAGCGGCACAGGGTGGAGGATCCTTTGTGAATTCTTGCGGAATCTTCTGACGGAGCATGGCAATCACGAGATCCTTCGTCCGAGGCGGAAAGGGGTTCTCGTAATCTTCCGTCGTCACCAAAAGCTGGGCATAGGAAAACACGTTCTGAGCCGTCGCAACATGGAGCGGGTGGTCGGGCGGAATGAAGTCAAAGTGCATTATGAGCGGACCCCACGGTGAATGTTTCGCCATCGCCAGTTCCACCATTCCTTCGCTGTAGTAACGTTCCAATCCACAGTTGTTCATCAAACTGTCGAGGCGTTCTATACGTTCTTTTTGTGCAGTATGGGTGAATCCGAGTCGGTTCTGCAAATACAACATATGCTTTGGATTCGGCACGAAGAGGAGCATCGTGGCAACCGTCACTCCCGAAACAGCCAGGAATATCGGCGTCACCTTTGCATGGACTGCACTGTGTTGAATAAAAAGAAGTATGATCGCCGCATAGACCGGGATTGCAAAAGCGAAATGATTGCCCGAGTACACCGAAATGCCCACCGCCAACGATGTGAGCGCCAGCGCAAATAGTGCGAGGAAGAGCCACCGGAGCAATCCTCGATGGTACAGATGCATCGCCGAGGGAATGAAGAGGATGAGGCCCCAGATGAACCCCATGACCGCATGCTGTCCAAAGAACGGATCCTGAAAAGCGCGATGATTGAAAGAGGCGTAAAAAAGCAAGAATATCTCGTACGTCTGCTCCATGATCCATGCTGCAGCACCGAAGGCGACCATGAAGAAAAGGGTCGATGACACGCTTCGAACCTTTACCTTCTCGCCCCCTCTGTACGCCGGGAAAAAACTCCAGAGAACCCAGATGACGTACGCAAACAGCGGACTCGCGGGATAGATGGACGTCATATTCTGATGGAGATTGTAGATGGCAAACTGCCTGAACCAGAGCGGACCAAAGACTCTCGCAGAGGTGGAACCGCTCCGGCTCGTGAAGGTGATGGCAAGCGATTCAACGTATGGCTGGAGAATGCCCAACGAGAACAGGACAACAATGCCAATGAGTCCGCCGATCGCGAGCGGGAGGACGAAGGCATGCACGAAGTGCCGCCTGTCCCTTGCCAAGAGTGTTGCTGCGGCCAAGTTTGTAATGAGGAACGGTTCTTTCATGCCGATCGATAAAAGGAGCAGGAGACCGCAGAGCAGACTCCACTGTATGTTGAATTTCCCAGGATACCAGGCCATAGCCACCGTGAACAGAGCCCCGAAAAAAGCGCCGAAGAGTTGCGTCTCAATCGTGGGCGCTCGTTCTTCGAGGTAGAGTGTGATGAGTACGCCCAGAATG
>JBBTTQ010000017.1:0-9342 GCA_038064175.1 Patescibacteria group bacterium | reverse complement strand
AGCCAAGCGCGGATGGCGCATCATCGCAAATCGCGCGAGATTTCCAGATTGGTGGACGAAACTATATGACGTTCGAACCGAGATTGTTGAGACCTACGAACAACTACAGACAGCCTTCTCTCTGCTGCGGGAGCCGGTTTTTGCGTAACCGAACGCGGGTAGCAAGAGCAAAAAATGACACGCGAGTGCCATGGTGCCTCTGTATCCCGATGTTCTTATTACGAAGGCTCTAGCACGCATAAGAAGCCCCATGGAAGGGCGGGAGACGAGACTTGCACATAATTCCTCTCGGGAGTGTGAGACGGCAGCCTCAGCGCCTGAATGATTCCTTTATCTCGCGCCATGCCACAGTGTCCGCGCCGGAGTTGCCGTGGAATACTTGATGCAGGTTATATGGGAAGTACCCTCGCAGTCCTCGCCACATCCTCTTTGGAGCCCCTTTTGAGAGCGGCTCTAAGGCCTCCCAAAATGCCTTCTTGAATCTGTCCGGCGGAGCCGGGTGGATAACAAAGAGTTCCAACCCATGCGACATCACCCCATCCAATAGCATCTTGTTTACATGAATGTCCCGAAAACCGTATCCGATAATCAGCAATTTCCTTCCACCGTCTTGGATGACGGATTTCAGAAGGTCAAAATAGCATTGCAGCAGTGGCTCATCTTCAATCACCGTTTCTTTGTTCATGCCCAGAACCATCCCTGGCCTATCAGTCCAAGACTGCCAGCAGTAAGAGCCATGGAGTTTGATATACGATGGGCCAGCATGCATTGTAACGCTGCCATCAAGCTGCTGATTGAGCATTTCTTGGCTTGTCTCAGGAGACGGAAGCCGGATGGGGGCAGGCGTGAGCTGCATGGAGCGGCTGCCATAAAAATCAGCCTGGAACGCCGGTGCGCCAGTTGCACGCCAATGGAAGTGACGTTCCATGAAAATATCTTGGTTTAGCGTGAACCAAAGAGCGCGTTCACTCCCTGAATAAGTGGAAAGATGGTGTACGAGTTTGGCCAGATTCCTTTGAGGGAAATACCCCACACTCTCCTGGTTGTAGCGGCTTATTTGCTGGTCCAGGTTCCGATACGCATTTTCTATAGCTGTCATCAATGCATCCTGCTCCTCATCTGAGAATTGCTCGTGCTCCTCATCCTCCATAACAACGGAGTAGACGTTTTCAAAATTCAAATCATTCAGTAGAAGGGTTCTGAGGTTGTCGTGCGCCTGGACTGATGGGTGATTGAAAATTTGGGTCCACATCTCGCTGGAAAGATACCCTCCGAAATTCTTTGTGAACCCCGCGCCTGTGAGAACCATTAAATTGCTGAAATTTGGCATTAGGTCTATAGTGTAACTGATGTTTCCCAAAGGATCCGCAGCGGCGAAGAGGCACGAAGAAGAGCTCAAAAGGCTGAGGGAGACAACACCGGAACAGTTCCGGCAGGCGGCCTACAACGATCGTAGAAATAGACACTTGGGACTTGGCACATTTCTCCAAGCACCCGATGACCCCGAACAGTAAACATCAGTCTGCAAAACAGGAAACTGATCGCTTGAAGATGTCGGCTCTTTTTGCCCGTGCTCTGATTGAGAGCAATGGCAACGCCACAGAAGCTGCAAAACATGCGTTCAATCTCGGCAGTAAAGGTGGTAAGAACATTCAAAGAACCGCCGAGAGCATGGGCTCTGAGTACCTGAGGAAACCTGAGGTTCAGAGACACCTTTCGGAGCTTCTCGACAGCGCAGCCATGAATCGCAATTGGGTTTTCCTTCGACTCAAGCACTTCGCAGAACAGACGACCGACCTTCACCTTGCCCTGAAGAGCGTCACGCTTGTTGCACAGATGCTCAGGTTGTTTCCAGAGGATCAGATGCCATTGGGAAAATCGGGAGAGCCACAGAGGAAAACTATCTTCATGCTCGCGCCGCCATCCATTCCACCGGGTGGGGTCCCAACGCCAGCGTTGCAGAAACAGTGGAGCGAAATGGGTTGTTGGGACCCGGATTGGAAACCAGCATATGAGACGAAAAAAGAAGGGGGGCTTTCCCTTTGATAAAACGTTGGCAATGGTGGGGCATGGATGGATAGATACATTTTCTTCTCAATACCTATAGAACTGGAGAAGCAACTCATTCCTGTTAACGTACGGGGCCATGCCAAACACGTTGGGCATATTGTCGTACGGGAGCTTGCATCAGCTTCTACCACAGAGATTTCCAGTCATCGTTTATTAGCGCGATCTATGGGATAGGAGTGCTTCTTGACGATATACTCGGTGCATGTTTCATCATCTGATTCCACGGGCAAGAAACCTAGGCATCTACAATCCTGGTGCAGGCCATGTTGCAATCGATATGGGGTCTTTTTTATTTGAGGAGAGTAAAGGAACTGAAGCACACGAAACAACACACTTCTTCCTCAGTAAATATACGAATTATGGCTTCGTTTACACATTGCTATCGGAAGCGGTCTTTTACCACCATCGCCGCCGGTTGATCGTGGACGAACAGAAGACAAGGACAGTCCTCAAGTTACTCCATGAGAACATGTATAACGCCCAGGAGGGCTTCGCGCATGTGCTCCAAGCGCGGATGATCTATAAAGACGGTGGCATCGAAGCCATCAGGAAATTTGAACATTCGTTGCCACAGAAGCCAAGACTCGCGTTGTCACATTGCGTCGACTTCGTGAAATTCGATCAGGATTTGTTCGACAAGTTCACCGAGAAATTCTCATTTCTCGCACTGAATACCAGTTTGCATCTTGATGTAGTGAATGAGCTTGCACTGCTCTTGAATCCCGAGAGGTTGGCTGCATACCTTACTGAGGAAGACCACAATCCAGACAAAAGATTTGTGAAGCTGTGTCAGGCTATACAGCGAAATAAAGAGATCATTCGCCAGGAGGACAGAGTGATCTGCTCAGAAAATGGTCTCTCCTTCCATCCCACGAAAACAAATCAGGAGATGGCCACACTCATCAATCATGTGACTACGACATTCACGAATCATCCGACAACGCTTACCGAAAATGACATCAATGTAGTGAGTGGACCGGACGTGTTCACCCCCGTCTACGACGGCCTCGTGCTGTTTGATGCGAATATGCAGGCCGAAGCCAGAACGGGTCTGCCAGAGGCAGACATTCACAAAGAGGCTTCGAGATTCAGAACAGTTTACGTGTATAACTACGCACAGATCCCTGAACCTGTAGTTCCGTTCTTCGCGTTTTCAAAGACAAGAAACATCATGAACGTCGTGCCAAGGCACACGCCCGAGAACGTGGAGGCAATCTTCCGCAACAATCCAACGACCGTCATCGATGGATTCACGATGGATTACAGTCGGAACGAGTTGCGGCCAGAGCGGGCATATCTGCAACCGAATATCGTGTGGTACAAGAACTTCTTGGACGTAAAGATCTTTCTGTCGATGCTCAATACGCTCAACCTGCGGGCGCAATTTGCAGTCGTGCAGTTCACGGAAGGACACAAATTCGCCATGTACATCATGAGGATACCCGGCGAAAGCCATCTGCATTTCCTAGCGGCCGTCCCTTACATTTATGGCAAGATGCTGGCTGAAACAAAGAACTTGGACGGAGTGCAGGGAAACGAGGCATTAAGAGATTTGTTTTCAGGGAACGAGCGTCACCTCAACAATTTCTGCCATGACATTTTAGGTATAGACCCTTTCCTGAATATGACAGCGATGATCGAGGATCCCGAAGGGCATCTGCGCAGGGCAATTCAAGTGAAAAGAAGAGGTATGGGAAGAAATGACCGCTGCATCTGTGGGAGTGGAATCAAATACAAGCACTGTCATGGAAATTGAGCATCAAGATGCATATTTGTATTTGGGGAACTAGAATGGTGTCATGGCCGTAACCGAATCGTTCAAGAAGGCAGCCGCTATCTACACCGGTACAATCGGAGATGAATTGGCTACTGAAATGAAAGCACATGGGTACGTTTTCCTATCACATGAGTGGATTGGTGATGGCCCTAAAAGACCAATAGAAGGCTGGCGTACACTCGTAGACAAACTGGGTGGCGAGGATGCTATCAATGCCGATTTTCAGGAAGAAGATCCTGCATTCACAGTGCAACACATTAAGTCAGGAAAGAGTGTTAGCGATAATGGCTCTGTAACTGCATTGGCACAGCTATGGCTAGCCATCCAGTAGCTCTAGTGCGACTGTTTATGGATGTAAGAAATGTTAAGATTTGTTAGGGGTCGAGATGTCGGAAATGCTAAGGCTTGCTAAGGTTCCAACACATATGAAATGTTGAGTTTCATTGAGATTCAGGGCGTCACAAATGCTTACGTTTGTTAACCTTTTGTACCTCAGAAAACATCAGATTTCCTCAGGTTCAGAACTTCACAAATATTAACCTTCATTAACCTTTTTTCATGGCGTAAGCTGTGATTGACCCAACTTGCCGTGGGGCTTCGTATGCCCCGCCCACATCATCGCTCAGTGCAGAAAGGGACATCTTGTCTCGGTCAACGCACTGACGATGTAGGGCAACCTTATCGGCAACGTTGGGTCAGCCGAGCAGGGTGTCCCTTTGTGAATATGCCTGTGCTCAGAACCTATGAGCCACGTTTTCAAACGCGCAGGGATACTATTGGTTATCACCATTCTATTTTTAGCATTATTGAAATATGGATGGCACATTTCATGGATTCTCTGGAAAGAACTTCTCTATCCTTCCTATGGTTATCAGGATCATGCCCTCTTCATGGGAATAGGAAGGGCATTGCTCAACGGACTTACGCCTTACGTAGACATCTTTGAGAATAAACCACCAGGTATTTTTTTGGTGGCGGCATTTTCTCTCTGGCTTAACAACGATATTACTTTTGCCCGTATCGCTCAGGCAATCGTTTTAGCCGCTATTCCTGTTGTCGTAGGTATCGCTGGATTCTTGCGTTTACAGGGCTCATCTATCCGATTGCGAATTATCGGGAGCGCATGTGCTTTTATGTTCGGCTCAATGCTAATGTTCTTTACTGAATCTTATGCAGGTGCATTTTATACTGAGTCATTTGGAGCTGCATTTGGAGTTGCCTATGCAGCACTAACCATAAAAAGAAAGTGGCATTACATAGATATATCCGTCGCAGCTCTTTTGTTGTTGGCAACGTTGGGATTTAAAGAACAATTTCTTTTTTCCCTTTTTGCCGTTTCTCTCATTTCTAGTCATACGTTTCGTGAGTGGCTAGAACGTTTTGGTATACCACTTTTTATCGCAATGTTTCTGGGAACAATAGCACTGGCATGGATGGGTTTTCTGAAAGCATATGTGGGAACGTATCTGCATTACCTACTTTTTGATCACAGACTTATCCTCATTCAGATGGGTGTACAAAGTCCATCTCCCTTCCACGTATTTTCGTGGCTTGGATGGATAAGAAGTCTTCATGTTGTTCCATTTCTTCAGGTAACAATATTGCTGTTGATGGTGATGCTTTTTTTACCCGATAGAAAAGACGTTAACCGTCCAGCGTGGCAACGATGGCTAAGAATAGCCGCAACAATACTATTCACCCTGCTCTCTACGCAAATGGCAGGGAACAAAGGACATCAGCAGGTTGTGGGGGTTCCCATCTATGCTGCAATGTTCTTTGCATCAATCACAATATGTGCGACTTGGTGGCGCAGCAATCGGTTCGTGAGAATCACAAGTGCAACATGCATGGTAAGTATGATTGCGAGTGTGTTTTTCTTTTCGGCACCTTCTTCGCATGAATGGCTTACCACAGAGCGTAGTAAGGAAGTGCAAATCAAGCAGTTAGCCGGCACCATAGATAACATCCTCGATCAGTGTAATATCGAACGATATCTCCGTTTTTCCGTGTCCAAAGAACAAGAGTATGCATACATGCGGCATTCACCCCTTCCAATGGGACTGATGCAGAATGACATCATATCAAAGTTATCAGTTCCCCTCTTTCGTAAACAAATGCGTGAGAGCCTAGAGGTTGCCAAGTTCGCTCTCATTCGTGACGGAGATATTCTCACGCCAGAAGTCGGCCAGTACTTAGAAAACAACTTTACGCACAAGCTGCCAGATTGTGCGGGAGAACCTGATTTGCCTGACCATCTTACTTTGCTGTTTCGTAAAACTAATATGGCCTCTTTGTCGGGTACTTAGTACACTTTTGTATGTGCTTCCCATTCCGCAGGAGACTGAAAGCGATCTCCCCCTAAAGCCCACTGGTTATTACGATCTTTCTCTCGCATATGGGGAACGGAAGGCAGTGCTGTTTGAGTGGTTTGAAAAAATACTTGCCATCTCAAAATCTCTAGTCGAGAAAATACGCAAAAAGGAATTGAGGCGCAGCATAATCAAGAGACTGGAGCAGCAAAGTGAGGAGGCGATACAGTACGCCAAGGATCAGGGGTTTCTCCCTGTAGCGAGCAATGCATCATCCGGGCAAACGAACAAAGAGAATCCACGAAAGCCGCTGGCAAAAGCAATAGTAAGGCAACTGGAACAGATGGTGGAGGAAGCAGAAAGAGAATCGCAAGAGGAACCAAGAAGTCTGGAACTCGGGGCTTAGCGGCTGAGACACAGATGCCCTAGAAAGGCTCCCCACACTCATCTTGGGCAGGGTACCCCGCTCGGTATTATCTCACGTCTGGGACGCAAGGAAGAGGCCTGTGAGGCATTCGAAAAGGCGAAGCTGGAGACTAAAGAAGGGGTCTATTGGCAGCAGTGCAAACAGATGAAAGTTATGCTGGAGTTCGGGTTGTAGGTCAATCGCAGCCCGACCTCTAAGGGTGTAGAATTTTGACGAAATCACTGGCAACACAAATGACATTTAGACACTGACTTTAGGCACCGACAACGACACAGGCACTTTTACATGATGCCCGCCTCGTTCGATGTCGTCTGCTTCACAACGGTCTCTCTCAGAGCAGCCTTGTTCTAAAAAAGGTGGCGAAGATCTGCTTATTGACGAAGACGGTCTCAGCCTTTTGTCTGGTGCAATTTACGGATACTTCGAGGAGATAGAATTTTGCAGATCAATATGCAAGAAGCATAACGAAACCGCAGCAGTACACACTCGCGGAAAGACACTACAGGTCTATCGACTTTTTCAATCTGATGAAGTTACTGCAAGACAGGTTCGCCACGCGACAGAGGAGCTTCCCGGTTGGAAAGAAGCTTCCTTCTGGAAGAGTCATCAGCAGGTATGGGAGAGGACACTGCGGCAAATAGAGAGTCGCATGGCGCACCATGGAAAGCAGCATGCCATCATCACACGAGGAATCGATTGGAACGGAACTCCTCTCATCGTTCATGCCTATAAATTCGAACCAGACTCAGTGATGAAAGTAGAGCTCGTGCTCCCGCCTAGCAACATTCCTGCTCCGGATTTACCGCTACAAACCATGGCAGCAATCCTGCAATGTCATGAGTACATTGTTCCGGGATTCATTGCATCGCCGCTTCCACCTTATTCAAAGCACGAAGCGAAATTCTCAACAATAATGGAATATCTCCTCCAAGTAATGCCCGAAGAACTGTATGCTGCTTCGTGTTTACAGAGGGTGTCTTGCCACGCCAGCAATGGAGTGGGAAGCCGAGGCACCCTCTGTGAGCACTAACTAACGACTAGCTTCCCACTCCTATGGCACGACGTAAGTCTCCACCAAGGGCGCAAATACAGTACTGGGTTGCATATCCTAGAAAGTCGACGGATGACCCAAAGAAGCAGCAATATTCGATTGTAGATCAAGTGAAGATGGACACGGACTATTACAATTCTCTGCCCGAAGTAGACAAGCAGGGACGACCATTTCTCCTGCTTGAACCAGAAAGGCGAAGCGCTTTCAAGCCGACAAACCGCCCCGTTTTCAAGCAATTGCTTGATATGGCCGAGAGAGGCGAAGTGTATGGAGTCATTGCGGTGCATTATAACCGTATCAGTCGCAACCATCTCGACACAGGACAATTCGTCCAGCGCCTAGCAGACGGGCAGATCACTCGTTTTGATTCGGTTACTGACAGACGGCAATACACGGGACAGGATACGAGTGCGATCTTTATGTTGAGTATCGAGGCTGCGAATGGTTGGAAGGACAGTAGTGATAAGGGAAAGATCATATCGCAACGGATGGAATTGCGAGCTGGTGAAGGGAAGCATATGGGACGTAAGCCATTCGGATTCCTGCGAGGTATCGAACTGCGGCCCGATGGCTCCGAATTCCGCACGACTATTCATGATCCAGAGCGTCTGCCGCATGTCATTGAAATATTCAGGATGGCCTCAACTGGCACCTATTCCCTCGCCGATATAGCTAAGTGGGCGGAGAAGAAGAAAATACGAGCGAAACCGGCGAAAAATAACCCGACTGGAGTACTCAAGCAAAATACCATCGGCAACATCCTCCATGATCCATATTACAAGGGATACGTACGCTTCAAGGGGAAGCTTAGCTCCTGGGAAGGAAAACAGGGTGCACCGGCCATAGATCCTCCGATCAGCGAGGAGCTTTGGAACCGCGTACAACTTATGCTGCTGCAAAGATGCACGAACACTGCGCGGGTGAAGGTGGAGACCCTGCGTAAGCGATTCATCTATGGGAGCACGGTACGATGTGGGAAGTGTGGCGGCGCACTCAGTCCTTACAAGGTCGAGAAGAAAAGCGGTAAGGCTTACATCTACTATGAATGCAAGAACCGCAAAACGCGCTGCAAGGTTGCCATCCCACAGGACGTACTATCCAAGCAGTATGACAAGAAAGTGAGACACCTGTATCTGCCGCAGATGGAGTTAGATCGCGTCCGAGAATTATTGTTGAAGCTGCATAAGGAAAAGAGCGTAAGTCGCATTGATCAGCATAAGGGGCTCAGCCAAGAGTACGAGAGAATTGAGCGAGAGATCACAGAGCGGCTGGGTACTCTCAAGAAGGCCGAGGAAATGGGCGTAGGGAAAGAGGCTGAAGCGTGTATCAAGAAACTCGGGGAGGAAAGAGACAGCGTCTGTAGGCAGATGAGCGAGTCTCAGGAGGAAGGAGGTTCGTGGATCGACAAGACGATCCGGAGCTTCGAACTGCTGAGATTGACTGAGGAAGCCCTTCGCTACGGTTCACCGCAGATTCGGGAGGCCGTACTGAAATCCATCGCTTCGAACCACGCTCTGATCGACGGAGAGCTAGTCTGTGAGCTGAAATCTCCATTCAAGGAGGCGTACCAAAGGGAGGGTCATCCAGAATGGTGGGCAATACTGGATTCGAACCAGTGACCTTTCGAATGTGAATCGAACGCTCTAACCAGCTGAGCTAATTGCCCGAGGATGTGAATGAATAATGAGTGATTGCGGTCTTATTTCCA
>JBBTTQ010000016.1:0-1879 GCA_038064175.1 Patescibacteria group bacterium | reverse complement strand
AAGGCTACGACGATCCAATGGGCGCGGCGGCTGCCCCCGAATTTTCAGCCGCCGCACCAATGTTCGCGAAAATCGGTTATAATTTTGTCGCTCAGACACCACCAATTGCGACTTTCGGGGCTGGCGCGCAAAACGCGCCACCCTATTTTGGCTTCGTAGTGCACCGCATCCTCTTTCCATTCGCCAGCCGCAAAATTTTTCTTCCTTCTGGTACCATTTGTCTATGAATAACCGCTTCGTCATGTACGTTCGAAAGTCGAGTGAACAGGAAGAGAGACAGGCGTTGTCCATCGCCGCACAATTTCGTGAGCTCAAAGAGTACGCGGCAAAAGAGCAGTTACAAATCGTCGCCTCCTTCGAGGAGGCCAGAACAGCACGCGAAACCGGACGAACCGCGTTCGGAGAAATGTTGGAGTTGATTGAACGAAGTGAAGCAGACGGGATTTTGTCGTGGCACCCTGACCGTTTGGCACGCAACGCCGTGGACGGTGGGCATATCATCCATCTCCTCGACCAAGGTTTCCTCAAAGACCTGCGCTTTCCCACACTCACGTTCGAGAACACCCCACAGGGAAAATTCATGCTCTCCATCGCTTTTTCACAATCCAAGTACTACGTGGATAACCTCTCCGAGAATGTGAAGCGTGGTATTCGCCAGAAACTCAAACGCGGAGAATGGTCATGGTTTGCGCCGACGGGATATCTCAATAATCCGCACACAAGGAATATAGACCTTGACCCCGAGAAGGCGCCCATTGTCCGCAAGGCGTTTGAGCTTTATGGCACTGGCGAATACACACTCGATGCCATCAAGGATTTTTTGAAAGCGCAGGGTCTTTACGGTCGTACCGGAAAAACTATGTGCAAGGCTGGAGTACAAACGATGCTCCAGAATCCCATCTACTGCGGCATCATGCGTGCAAACGGTGAATATCACATCGGGACATTCAAGCCACTCATTATTCAAGAGCTGTTCGACAAGGTGCAGCGCGTAATGAAGAACAGAGGTAAGCCGCGCAAAGGCAGAAAAAATGATTTCCCGTTCACTGGTTGGCTTGCCTGTTCTTATTGCGGCTGCTCCATTACCTGTCAAAAACAGAAAGGGCATCATTACTATCACTGCACCAAGAAGAAAGATGTCTGTTCCGCGAAGGGCTACCTTCGTGAAGAGAAAATTCTTGAGCAAGCCAAGAAGATTGTCGAACAGCTCTCCCTGCCCGATGAATGGGCGGACAATATGCTTCGAGAGCTCGACAAGAAGGAGGTAAAGAGCAAATTAGATAATCGGGCAGCCGTTCAGCACTTAAGGAGCAAGAAACAGGAATTTGAGAAGAAACTGGAAGACCTTCTCGATCTTCGATTGGAGGGCACCATCAGCAACGATGAATACATCGGAAAGAAGAACAAAATCGTTTCGGAGAAGGTCGATCTCGATCAGAAAATCGCCCGTGCTGAACGGAACCACTGTGAGTGGCTAGAACCCTGTCGGCAGATTATTCTCCGCAGCAAGGAAGCCAAAAATCTGCTTCACACGGAAAACCTCAAAGAAATCCCAACATTTCTTAAGCAAGCCGGCTCGAACTGGGCTTTGAAAGAGGATGCGGTGCAGTGGCAAGCGCAAAAGGGCTGGCGCGCCCTGCGCCAGCGCCGTGCGAGTATTGATTGGTGGGCAATACTGGATTTGAACCAGTGACCTCCACAATGTCAATGTGGCGCTCTAGCCAGCTGAGCTAATTGCCCGTGTGTGTAGTATAGAGAAAAATTTCTGGGGCGAGCGCCATGTGGCGTTTTTCTGAATGGCGTGCTCGGCAGGCCTCGCACGACCCAGCTGAGCTAATTGCCCGAGGATGTGAATGAATAATGAGTGATTGCGGTCTTA
>JBBTTQ010000015.1:0-8302 GCA_038064175.1 Patescibacteria group bacterium | reverse complement strand
AGGAAGTTTTTGGTTCTCTGTATTGGTATCCTTTTTATTGCTGCTTGGTATGAGAAGCCTTATTTTCGAACCCGAAATAAGAAAACCCGAAACCTGTAACTTCATAGGATTGACTAAATAGGCTGCCAGTCTCAAAATCCTCGCCTATGTATACCATCACGGATTTGAAGCCCGGTCGCGCCATCACGCTCGATGGACAACCCTATCTGGTTCTGACCTCGCAATTCGGGCGTAAAAGTCAGTCGAAAGCGAACATGCAATGCAAACTGAAGAACCTGAAGACCGGCGCCATCGTCGCCAGGAACTTTCAGGGGAGTGAGAAGATCGAGCAGGCTGACGTGGGGTACAAGCACGTGCAGTACCTCTTCAGTGACAGCAATACGGCGACGTTCATGGACCTCGAAACCTACGACCAATTTCCGTTGCCGCTGGAAACGCTGGAAAGCGTCATCCCGTATCTGGTGGAGGGGCTCGAAGTTGACGCGTTGATGTACGAAGAATTCCCGATCGGTATTCAGATACCGTCGACCGTCGTTCTCAAAGTCGTCGAAACCATCCCGGGAGTGAAGGGCGACACGGCCACCGGCGGCAACAAGCCCGCAAAATTAGAGTCCGGCCTTACGGTCAATGTCCCGCTCTTTGTGGACGAAGGAGACAAGGTGAAAGTGAACACGGAGACGGGGATGTACATGAGCAGGGTGGACGCGTGATGAGGACGCGAAAGACAGGAAAGACAAGGAAGACAGAGAAGAGCGGGCTGGCTTCGTGCGCGTCGTATGCGCAGCATTTGTGTGTTGGGCTCGTTCTCTCGATCTTCAGCCTCATTCCTTCGACGCATCAGGAAAGAGCGGGCCGGGCGCATCACCGATCGGTTCAGATGTGTCCGGAGGTATTTCAAACAGGAGTTCTTCGATCCGGTCTGCGAGGTATCCGGAAGTCGCACCGATTGTGCGCAGGACTTTTGCCAGCTTTCTGTACTTTAAAACACTATCCGGCGTGTTCACCGTTTCTTCCTGTGACTGCTCGGCTACAGCCTGAGCCAATGCAAAAAGAATATGCAGCGCATCTGCTGAATCCCCGAGTTCAGATTTCGTTGTCGATGCAACGTTGGCAGCGGATTGTGCCGATCCGGCTTCAGGAGCGCTCATGATGTGAGAGTGCAGGAGTTCTGTTTCCTTGTCAAAAAATGCCCGCTCAGGAGATTTTCTTCAGGAGAATCTCATTCACCTTTGTCGGGTTCGCCTGCCCCTTGGTCTCCTTCATGATCCATCCCACAATCGTTCCGAGGGCCGCCTGCTTGCCCGCTCTGAAGGATTCGATTGCCTTCGGATTTGCGGCGACGGCTTTTTCGACCAAGGCTTCGAGCGCGCCCGTATCCGAAATCTGCTTCATGTCTTTTGCTTCGATAATGGAAGATGCGCTCTTGCCGGTCGTCACCATCGCTTCCATCACCTCTTTGGCCGCATTGCCGGAGATCGTCCCGTCATCGACAAACGAGAGTAGCTCCAGAATTTCTTTTGACCCCGGTCCTTCGTTGATACTTTTTCCGTGTGCGTTCAGGAAACCCAGGAGCTGCGTGAGGACGATGCTGGATGCCCGTTTTGCGTCGTCTGTCTTGGTGAGAACCGCTTCAAATGTCTCACAGAGGGCAGGCTGATCGACAAGGAGGGTTGCCTCCGCCTGACTGAGTCCGAGATCGATATAGTTCTTCTTCCGTTCACCGGGAAGGAGCGAAAGCCCCTTTCGTATTTCCTCGACGAAATCCTTTTCAAGCACAAGAGGGGGGATATCGGGTTCCGGGAAATAGCGGTAATCATCGGCGGATTCCTTGTCCCTGAGCAGCCGCGTCTTCCCGTCGTCATCCATCCAGCCGACCGTGATGTCTCCTTTGAGAGGTCCCTTCTGCTCCTCCCACAGGCCCCGGAGCCGCTTCTCCTCGTACTGCAGTGCACGCTCGAGAGCTTTGAAGGAGTTTAAATTCTTGATCTCGCTTCTCGGATTCAATTTCTCACTCCCGACTTCCCGAAGCGAAATCGATGCATCGAAGCGCATCATGCCTTTGAACATGTCGGCCTCGGACGCGTCCACGGCGATGAGCATCCGCCGAAGTTCCTCCGCAAAAGCCACGGCCTCCTCGCTCGAGCGCAGATCCGGCTCGGTCACGATCTCCATGAGCGGCGTTCCGGCGCGATTGTAATCGCAGAGAGTTTTGGCTCCGCGATGCGTCAGTTTCCCCGCGTCGTTTTCCATATGCAAACGTGTTATTTTGCACGTTTTCTGCTCTTTCCCGAGGGAGTATTCCACCACGCCTTTGGATGCCAGCGGAAAATCGTACTGGGAGATCTGGTACCCTGCGGGGAGGTCGGGATAGAAGTAATGTTTACGATCGAAATGGCTCTGCTCATTCACCGTGCACCGGAGCGCCAGCGACGCGCGTGTGGCTTTGAGCACTGCCTGTTTGTTCGGGACGGGCAGAGTGCCGGGGTGGCCCATGCAGACGGGGCACACCGTCGTATTCGCAGGTTTTCCGAAAGCATCGTTATCGCATCCGCAGAACATCTTTGTCTTCGTATTCATCTGCGCGTGGACCTCGAGGCCGATAATTGCTTCCAAGTCGGTCATTGGACGAAGTGATGGTACTCTGGGTTTTATTGGAGCTGCAAACGTAAAAAGAGAATCCTTGACATCCCAACATCTCATTGTAGATTTCTCCCATGGAAACGCTCTCTGCCGATGTTGATTCCTTGACGGACGTTGAGCAAGACGCGAGGGATATACAGATTTTTGTACAGCACAGTGTCGATGATCCCCCCATCGCAGAAGCTGCTTTCACTCGAATTGTTCAACGAAATCAACAGAATGTATTGAAGTTTCTGGGACGTTTGGGATGCAATTATCATAATGCCTTGGATCTTTGCCAGGACGTTTTCATCGCTGTGGCAACGAAGGCCCATCAGCTTCGTAATCCACTTGCTTTCAAAGGGTGGCTAAAAAAAATTAGCTATCACATGGCAGTGAATGAAAGTCTTCGTAAGAAAAAATTTCTCTCTCTGGATTCTGAAGACATGCAATTACGAAATATTGGTTCTACGGGACTGCCTCACGCTCATGATAGTGAAGCACCAGATCGTCGTCTCTTGCAATCAGAGAAAATCGCGATGGTGCGTAGAGCCATTGCGCAGCTGCGAAATATCGACAAAGAGATGATCGAGCTGTTTTACAATCGGAAATTAAGTTTACTGGAAATACAGAGAATGCTGGATATTCCCATGGGTACGGTGAAACGACGGCTTTTCACCGCCCGTCATCGAGCTAAAGAACTGCTGGAAAGACTGGATGCCGCGTAATCCACAATCAGCACTCCATCAAGATGGTCCACCTCATGCTGCACCACGCGCGCGGAGAAGCGGGAGAGTTTCCGTTCCTGCTTCGCCCCCTTTTCATCGGTGTAGTTCAGTTGGATCTCGACGGCTCTCGGAACCTGGAGCCAAACGTCGGGGAGGCTTAAGCACCCTTCCTGATCCAACTCCGTTTCCTTACTCTTCTTTGCGATCTTCGGATTGATGAGTGCCGCGAGTTTCCCCTCGATCATCGCGATACACACACGGTGCGCGGAACCCACCTGTGGCGCCGCGAGGCCCACACCATCCGCGTGTTTCATCGTCTCGACCATATCTTTGAGGAGTTTTTTTATCTCTTTGGTCACCGCGGGCACTTTTTTTGTCTTCACACGAAGCATGGGATGATCGGCGCCGATGAGGATGGGCAAAATGGACAATGGATCATTGACAATGACGCATTCGCAGAGATCGACCGGTGGTCGATCTCAATTATCAATTATCCATTCTCAATTATCAATTCCTTATCAGACAGTCGCCAGCTGCGGCATCCCCGCCTTCCTCCGCAATTCGTCGCAAGAGGAAATATGCCCTGTTTCCGCCATTTTGAGCAGCGCCTCGGCGGCGAGGATGGCATCCGCCAGCGCCCGGTGTCGCTCGGCGGGGAGCGAGAGACCGAGACGTTTCGAAAGGATATCCAGACTGTGACGAAATTCCCGCGGGAAGATCGCCTGACTGAGTCGCATGGTGCAGCAGCACTCGGGAATATCGACGTACCCCCAGCAGTAGTGTTTCTCTACCGCGAGGAAGCCCATATCGAACTGCGCGTTGTGGGCGAAGAGGAGCGAGCCCTTCGCGAAATCCAGAAATTTCGGCAGGACCGCGTCGATTGTCGGCGCCTTGGCCACTTCCTCGTCGCTGATTTTATGAACCTGTTTCGCCTCCGAGGGGATTTCCCGTTCCGGATTCACGAGCGAAATGAAAGGGCTCTCGCTTTGAATCTTCCCCCCCTCGATCCTGACTCCCGCGATTTCGATGATGCGATGCCCGCGTTTCGGATCCAGCCCCGTCGTTTCAAGATCGAAGACGGTGATGAGCGGGAGCGGCAACATACCCAAGGACTATAGCGCCCCTCGAATGGTCGGCTAGCGATTTTGGTTGACGTCAGTTCGAAGTATTCATTGCGCTTCTTTCTCCTTTGATTTCTCCGTTAATGTCCGGAGGAAGCGGGTCCGGAGAAGGGCTTTTTGCGAACGAGTATGAATTTCCTGACGTTCCTCGCGGGAGACGGGCTGAACACCCTCCAGAATTGCCGGGACCATGTTTCTGGGCACTTTTTCCTCATGCATGAGGCAATTTTAGCACCCCGGAACATCAGCGCAACATCGGGCTTTTTTGTCCTTGATCGCTCATACTGGCCGTATGGTTTCCCAGGGAATTCCCGTCGTAGCGGTGCTCCGGACGCTTGAGAAGGTCTATGACCCTCCGAAGACGTTTCTCCGCTTCCGGACGCCCTTCGATCTCCTCGTTGTCACGATTCTCTCGGCGCAATGCACCGATGCCAGAGTAAATATCGTGAGCAAAAGTCTCTTTGCCAGGTATAAGAAACCGGAGGATTACCTTCGGGTGTCGCGGGAAGAGCTGGAACGCGATATCAAGTCCTGCGGCACATACCGGAACAAAGCCAGATTCATCCAGGAACTGAGCGCCATTCTGTTGAAGAAATACGGAGGAAAAGTGCCCAACTCGATGCAGGAACTGACGGCGCTCCCCGGCGTGGGTCGCAAAACGGCTTCCATCATTCTGAGTGTCATCTTTCATAAGAACGAGGGAATCGCCGTGGACACGCACGTGCTCAGGCTCGCTCAGAGACTGGGTCTGTCGAAGCACAGTGATCCCATAAAGGTGGAACTGGATCTCATGCGAAAAACGCCGAGGGAGCGCTGGGGCGAACTGACGACGCTTCTGATTAGCCACGGAAGAGCTGTGTGCACGGCACAGAATAGACAATGTTTTCGCTGTGTTTTCATGAAGGAATGTCCGTCATCCCGCGTTACGGGGCGTTCTGATAAAGCCAAAACCAAGCGCCCCTTGCGTGCGAAATAGTCTTTGGTACTGTGACGTCCTTTATTCTTCCTCCACGTTCTTTATGAAGAAGTTCCTTTCGCTTCTCGCACTGCCTCTCCTGCTGGGTGCGTGCACGGCCAATGTGACGCAGGATGATCCGGATGTCGTCGATGATGCAGCCATGGAGGAAGTCGATGATCCGGCGACGGAAGACGACGCGGAAGCTGTTTCTGAAGATGCGAACGATGAAGCTGACGTAGAAGCTGACGTAGAAGCCGATGCAGAAGTCGAGGTCGAGGTCGAGGCTGATGCGGATGCGGATGCGGATTCAGGCGACGAGGCGGCAGCGCAATAGTTTCCTGGATTCGAAGCAAATCTGTAGGACAAGAATCAGCCTTCACCTCCTGACTGCGGCCGGCAGGCATTCTTGTCCTACAGATTTTTCGTTTTCTTTACTGAGCCATCGCCGGTTCGCGGACCGGAGGCTTCGTGAAGACGGGCATTTTGGCGATCCGGCCGCTCTCGAAGGCAAAATCGTACGCGGGCATGCCATGTTCGCCGATGTCGAGGCCCTCCACTTCTTCCATTGTCGTGACACGAAGTCCGAAGATCGCACGGATCGCCACCCAGCCGATCGCCGATGCGACCACGACGAAGGCTCCGACCGCGGCAATACCGACCGCCTGCGTTCCGAGGAGCGATAATCCGCCGCCGTAGAGGAGACCGTCGACCGCAACGAGCGATCCCGTGGAGGTTGCAAAGAGACCGTAGGCCAGCGTTCCCCAGATGCCGTTCACGAGGTGGACGGAGAGCGCGCCGACGGGATCGTCGATCTTCAATCGTTCAAATGCGAAGACGGCGACGACTGCCAACGCTCCCGCAACCCCCCCGATGACGAGTGCGCCAATCATGGAGACGGCATCGCAAGGGGCGGTGATGGCGACGAGGCCCGCGAGCGTTCCGTTGATGATCATCCCGAGATCGGGTTTCTTCTGGAGTCTCCAGGAAGCGAGGAGTGCGGTAATGGTTCCCGCAGCAGCGGCCAGATTGGTGGTGAGAGCGATATGAGCTATCGCCCTGCCATCGGCTGCCATCGTGCTTCCCGGGTTAAATCCGAACCAGCCGAGCCACAGGATCAGCCCTCCGAGCGTGACGTTTGTCATGTTGTGTGCCCGGATGGTATGGGCACCGCCCGCTGTAAATTTTCCGAGGCGGGGTCCGAGCAGGATCGCTCCGGTCAGCGCCGCCCAACCGCCGATACTGTGTACCACGGTAGAACCGGCGAAGTCATGGAACCCAAGCGCAGAGAGGAACCCGCCGCCCCAGATCCAGTGGCCTGCAATGGGGTAGATCAGTGCGGTGATGATCACGGAGAACAGGAGGAACGCCGGGAAACGGATGCGCTCCGCGACGGCTCCCGAGACAATGGTTGCCGCGGTCCCCGCAAAGACGAGCTGGAAGAAGAACTTCGCCGCCATGGGAACGGATGTCCATTCCAGGGAAACGAACGAAGCCGATCCATTGATCAGAGAGGGCGCGAAGCCCGTGAGTCCGAGGAAACCGTTGCCGTTGCCGAACATCAACCCGAACCCAAGGAGGAAAAAAGAGATCGTGGATATAGCGAACACGACGTAGTTTTTCGCGAGAATATTGACGCAGTTTTTTGCCCGGCAGAGTCCCGATTCCACCAAGGCGAACCCTGCGTTCATGAAGAAGACGAGGAAAGCCGCAACGAGCACCCAGACGGTGTCGAGGGAGAACTTGAGAGAGTCGAGCGTGAGGTCCATAGAAGGGGGGATAAGGGTTAGGGTTGAGGCTAGGGCTAGGGGTTTACACGTCGAAATACCTAAAATACTCGTTCGGCGTCGGCCGGATGGCTTCATCGGCGGCTTCTGTGTGTTTCTGATCGATGAAGGCGCTGAGGAACGATTCTGAGAAGACGCCGCCTTCCGTAAGGAAGCCGGAATCCGCCTCGAGACAGTCCAGCGCCTCCGAGAGACTGCCCGGCGCGTGCGGGATCTTTGCGAGTTCGGAAGCGTCCATCTTATAGAGATTCATATCCGTGTGTTTCCCGGGGTCGATTCCCTTCTTGATGCCATCGAGACCGGCGAGGAGCATCGCCGCAAATGCGAGATACGGATTCGCCGCGGGGTCTGGCATCCGGAACTCCACCCGCTTCGTCTTTGGATTCGTGGAGTACATCGGAATGCGGATCGCGGCCGAGCGGTTTCGGGCGGAGTAGATCAAGTTCACCGGCGCTTCAAAGCCTGGGACGAGCCGCTTGTAGCTATTGGTCGTTGGGTTACAAATGGCGGCAAAGGCGCGTGCGTGCTTCAGGAGTCCTCCGATGTAGTGCAGAGCCATTTTGCTTAAGCCCGCGTACTC
This sequence comes from Patescibacteria group bacterium, assembly GCA_038064175.1. Lineage (GTDB taxonomy): Bacteria > Patescibacteriota > Gracilibacteria > Peribacterales > Peribacteraceae > 2-02-FULL-52-16. The sequence continues at coordinate 512 of JBBTTQ010000015.1, read as the reverse complement.
CTGTCCCGCAAAGAGCGGCTTCCCGTCTTTCCACAGACTCTGGTGCACGTGCATGCCCGACCCATTGTCTCCGAAGATGGGTTTCGGCATGAACGTTGCGACCTTGCCGAAGCGCTTCGCGACGTTCCTTACGATATACTTATAGCGCATCAGTTTGTCGGCCATCATCAGGAGTTCATCCCGTTCCATGTCGATCTCGGCCTGACCGGCGGTGGCGACTTCATGGTGGAACGTTTCGATCCTGATGCCTGCCATTTCCATCTCCAGCACCATGGCGGCGCGGATGGATTGCTGGCTGTCCATCGGCGAGGAGGGAAAGTACCCCTCTTTGTGGCGTATCTTCATGCCGAGGTTTCCCTGTTCTTCCATACGACCGGTATTCCAGATGGCTTCGTTCGAGTCGATCTCATAGAAAGCGCCTTTCGCGGACTGATCGAACCGGACGGAATCCAAAATGAAGAATTCCGCTTCCGGTCCGAAGTAAGCGGTATCCGCGATGCCGCTCTCATCCA
>JBBTTQ010000014.1:0-8896 GCA_038064175.1 Patescibacteria group bacterium | reverse complement strand
AGACTCATACTGGACAACAGGAATTTCATCTGCCAAATGAGACAAATGGTACAGTACTCAGGGGGGTGTCTTTTTGTGTCCCATTCGGAGACTTTTAACCTAGCCTTTGCGGATCGTTCCGGCATTGATGAGGCATACCCCCACTGTCCCATATGAACCCCATTCCCACTCTCCTCGAACAGACACCAAATACCATTCTTGATAGACCATCAACTCCATGGCATGGAGAAAGAAAAGAGCCAGCGCCAGATGCGCCGATTCGTTACTGCCTCTACGCAAGAAAATCCTCCGAAGATGACGAGAGACAGGCGCTCAGTATTGACTCCCAAATCAAGGAGATGATGGCGGTCGCAAAGAGAGACGGATTAGACATTGTAGAGATCCGGCGCGAGAGTCACTCCGCCAAGGATTCCGGGCAGCGGCCGGTCTTCAGCCAGCTCCTCTCAGATGTCAGGAGCGGCATGTTCACGGGCATCGTCACATGGGCGCCGGATCGCTTAAGCCGAAACGCTGGCGATCTTGGTTCTCTCGTCGATCTGATGGACCAAAAAGTCTTGAAAGAAATCCGAACGACCGGGCAGAAGTTCACAAATTCCCCCAACGAGAAATTCCTCCTGATGATCCTCTGCTCGCAGGCTAAACTCGAGAACGACAACCGAGGGATCAACGTGAAACGCGGGCTCAAAAATAAGTGTGAGTTGGGCGTGCGTCCCGGTGTCGCTCCGCTCGGCTACCTGAACGAGCGGAGTTTGGATCGCAACAAAGGCAGGATTGTCATCGATCCGATCCGTGCGCCCACGATCAAGCAGCTCTTCCGCTTTGTTGCAGAACGAGGCGCGAGCGGCAGGACGCTTCTCAAATGGCTGAACGGGGAAGCGAATTTCAAAACGAGGGGCAACAAGCGCATCACGCTCTCCGGCGTCTATCGGATTCTTGGGAACCCCTTCTATTATGGAATGTTCGAGTATCCCAAAGGAGGCGACAATTGGTACAAGGGCACCCATGAACCCATCATCACGAAGGAGCTCTTCGAGGAGGTCAGGGCGATGCAGGCAGTCGCTCCGAAGATGCGATACGGATCGAAGGCATTTGCGTTCACGAAGATGCTCCACTGCGGCAACTGTGGGAACGGCGTCACAGCCGAGGAGAAATTCAAGCAGCTACGGGATGGGACGATCCGGAAGTATGTCTACTACCATTGCTCCCGCTTCGATCAGACATGCAAGCAGCCGTATGTTCGGGAAGAGGAATTACTAGCGCAATTGCTTGTTCTCATCGACGAGATTGACCTCGACAAATCCGGTCTGAAGAAAAAGCTGGAGGCTGAGGTTGAGAAGATGAACAAGTTCACTGCGGATGTCCTTGGGATGCAGAATGAGATAAAGATTCCAAAGATGGATGTGCGGGGATATGCGAAATATATGCTGACGAATGGGGTGGCAGACCAAAAACGAGAATTACTTACATGTCTTAGGAGCAAACTCGAATTGAAAGATGGCAAACTTACGTTGAGTGCGTAGAAACTGCCTTTGGGTAGCTTTCTTCTGTTACACAAAATTCAATCATTCCATCCTGTGGATTGGCCCCACTATCAATTAAATCACGTGCAATTGCAGTCGCCTGCTCGGCTAAAAGAGAATGAGCATCGTCGCCTTTCCCCTGCTGAAAAAGAGCACACCGTTTTGTCATGCAGATGCGAATGGTAAAAGCGATTTCTGATCCTTGGCCATCACTTGCAACAAAAATTTCGTAGCATGAAGCTTCATTTGCCGATGCAAGAGGGCTTGCCCTCAAGGGAGAAGCCTTTGTACGATTCAGAAGTCTTATGCATATAAAGAGGTTGTCCCGAAGGTGAGATTGTAGCAAAGAAGAGAAGTAGATTCGAGAATCGAATTCTCTCATTTCTCGACGCCTGTCATTTTGAACCATTCAAACGCCCATTTTTGAGATTCTTTTTTCAACTCTTCTTCATTATTGAACGTACCAAAGGTGCCCAATGCCATATATGCGGTCCCAAAAACTTCTTTATCCTTTTCCGTTTTTTGACTTTGTTCATAGGAAGCCAGGATCGCTTCGCGAATCACGGATTTTGGATATGGCAAAGTGTTTTCAGGATTGCCGATTACTCCGGCATTTCTTAACTCATTGCTGTTTCGTGTTATGACTTCTACATAATCTGAGAGGACTTTCTGAATTTCAGCTTGCTGCAAAGCAGGCGAACTCGCCCCTGATCCTGATGACATGGTTGGTGCGGAAGGTGTGCAACCCAAAAGAAAGATCAGTAGAGCCATCGGCATTATTTTTCTCATGAGAATAGATTACGCTGATATAACCGATTTTCAATTTCAAAGCCATTTCAAAGCCATTTTCTTTTCGACAGTATTCCCAACCAAATCAATCCACCAATGATAATCAAGGTGAATGCTCCTTCCATTAAATCTTGTGCCGAACTCTTCGGATACTGTCTTTTCTCTGCTTCCATTACACGTTCGTCACGTTTATCGACGGTTAATAGTCCGAACGAAAGATTGCGAAATGGTGCATCAATAAATTCCAAGATTCTTGTCGTAAGCGCAGGTACTTCATGCAGTGCTATGAGATTGTTGATTGCAATCTCATCTGCTTCAAACTGTGCCCGACGTTTTATCATCTCACGGAATTTTTCTTCAGGTGGCATCATTTCTATCAATGCCTGATTACTTGCAGGATCAGTATCAGATTTTTCACGAAGGGCATCCATCTTTTCCCACATTGGCTTTTCTTGTTCATAAAGGACTTTTTGCGTAGCGTATTCTGCTCTTTCAGAATGGCCGTCGAGAAGAAAAGGTATCAAAATCAAAACAAGGAAAATGAGGATAGCGGTCCCCAAAATACGGAATACGGCTTTGCCTTTGCTCGTAGATAAAAACTCCATCTGTCATTTAGAATATGCGTCTTAAGCCGATTTTTCAAATTAGCAATGGGAGTGGGTCACCCCAGAACCGCAGCTCCCTCTATGTATGTGGGTCCATTAGGCCCAAAACATGATGGCGGAGAGGGATGGATTCGAACCCTCGATACGGTTTTACCCGTATACCACATTAGCAGTGTGGTGCTTTCGGCCACTCAGCCACCTCTCCATGGGCGATCTCAGTATAGGGAAAAAGGCCAGCATGATGCCACCTTTTTAAACCGTCAGGGGAAACATTGCTCATGTTCAGCGGATGCCGCGTTTCTGCGGTATCGACACCACTCACACTCAGGATTCGGCGGAGGCGACTGATCGCGCTTGAGGCAGAGGAGAATCTCCCCCAGTACCTCATCCACCCACGTATCAGATCCGGCGTACGGAAACAGGTGAACGGCGAAGTGGAGCGATTGATCAAAAGAGTCTTTTTGCTTGTCCGCGTTCACATAGAGGAAGTAACCGGTTTCGGAGACTTCAAAACCGTTCTTGCGCAGCAGCCACTGGTAAATTTCGATCTGGCGCTTATAGCGCATGCGGCATTCATCTTCCATGGAAATCTCTGCGACAGTGCTGGTTGCTTTGTAATCGACGACGATGAGTTTCTGATCCTCACCGATCCAGACGTCGTCCGGCGCTCCGCACACGAGGAAGTTCGTAGGGGTATGGAAATATTCAACGCCCTTGAAATTCTCTCGCCATGTGTCCAGATCCGGATGCGCAAACGGAATGGCATGAATGCCGAATCTGACCATGAGCGGATGCGGCTCGCGCTTTCGGCGGTACTGATCAAATTCGCGCTTGAGGAGGGCATCGACCGCCAGGTTCAGGGCGAACGCGGGCATGGAGGGTCTTGCGACGCCCAACCGGCGATCCAGGTAGAAACACCGCGGACATTCAAGAAAGAGCTCGATCTTGCTGCGGCTGATTCTGTACGGCTCGATCTGCGCAGGGGTAAAAATGTTGCGCTTTCGTCTCAAGGGAGCGGTCATGCAGCTATCCTACCACCGGCGCTCCCGAATAAACCTTGGCTTGCATCTTTGGATAAACCTTTCAGAGGATCACTTTTTGCAAGTGAATTACATCCCTGGTCTGGTACGCTCTACGTTAATTATTCTTCCCCTCTTCTCTATGGCCACTCTCCTGTCGTGGGTTCTCGGCGCCGTTCTGACCCTCGTGGGCGTCGCCGGTTTCGTCATGGAAAGCCCGCTCCTCGGTCTCTTCGCGGTGGATCCGGTCCATAATATCATCCATATCTTGAGCGGTCTTGTCGGACTCTTCGCCGCAAGCAAAGGCGAGGGCTACGCCCGCCAGTACCTGATCGTCTTCGGCGTCATCTACGCCGTCGTCGCGGTCCTCGGATTTGTCATGGACGGCAATATCCTGGGCCTCCTCATGGTCAACATGGAGGACAACTACCTGCACGGAGTCATCGCGCTGGCCTCTCTCGGAGTCGCGTTTGCGGGCAAGAGACGCTCCGCATTCTAAGATCCGAAATCCTATGCGAGGTGCAGAGCCCCGGCTTTGCACTTCGCATTGTTGTTCCTTTTATTACAGCGAAAGTTCCCGCAAAGGCTTGAGATCGGGGACATTCAGAGATCCACCATCCGGTCCAAATTCGAGCGGATCTCTGTCGAGGAGCATGAGGCGCGCCTTCTCCGCGATCGTTGTCGCCTTATTCGCCTGCTTCGTCGCCATCTGCCATTGATCGAGTTCCAGAGCTTTGTTCGACTTCTCCAACACATCCCGCGCGGCCAGCAACTGCCTGCGGGCGCTTCGGGAACGCTCCGTGTTTTCCATTGCATCCGTCTGCGTCTGAAGCGCTTCTTTCAGGGCACGAATCGCCGTCGCAGCGATGCGAATGTGCACTTCGACTGTGAGGCGCTGACGCGCTGATTTCACAACGGATGCCGCATTTGCGGAAGATACGGAGAAATCCGTTTGCTTCAATTGAGCCGACACGCGAACAAGTTGCTTCGCTTCTTCCGCCTGCCGCATGGACGCTGTCAAAAACAGCAGCGCATCATCCGCATTTCCCCTGAGAAGCTCCCTCTCGGCGTCCGAGAGGAGCGCCTCAGCATCATGTAATTTCTCCTCGGACCACAGAAGCGCTTCCGTGCCGGCAACGCCCTTCGCAGCTTCGACTGCTTTGCGGGACTCCTCGATTTTTTCCTTCGTACGGGAAATGCGCCGATCGTCACCGGCCCCTTTGCGTTCCTGAAGATTCGAGGAAATCACAGGCGCCCGCGTGAGACCCGTTTCCGGGTCCCCTATCTCGATAACCTGTTCGCTGCCGGCCATCGTCAACACCTGATCATCGATTCCCTGTATGACAACGGCAATCTCCCTCTTCAGATTCTGTCGCTCATGAGCGATGTGCACGAGCGCCGCCTCCTGCGCCAGGATGGTTGCCGTCCATTCACTGTCGAGGGTCTCCGCTTCCTCAACCTGTCCGCCTTCACGGAGTGCGACGATGCTTTGGCGAAATCGACCGGCATGCGACAGAAGCCCGCGGGAGAGGTCTTCCGCGATCCGTATGTCGAGTCTGGAGCGGAGCGCGAGTTCCTCGGCTTCCTCGAGACGACGAGCGGCCAGCGTTGCTTCGATACGGGCGCGACGGGCCTCCGAGAATGCCGTGCCCGCAATGAGCGGTTCATGGATGACGACTTTAATGGCATAGAGAAAATCTCCCGGGAGCGCGTCCTCGGCGGCCACGCCCGTTGCCACCCCCGCTACAATCGCCATCAGCAGAACGGATGCGAATATCGGCGCAAAGTGCGGTTCAGGGAGGGTAATACGCCCAAGGAATCCCGCCCCCTCTGAAGGTTCCGCCGGGGGTGCTCCGGATTTGAGCACGCTCTGGAGAGATTCCTGCTTTTCCGGAGCGCTCAGGCGAACCTCTTTCGCGGCTTCGATGAACGATGTCAGAGATGTCATTACCATTTGATGACGGGCATCCGAGGCGCTCCTTACGGAGCCGTACTCCATGAAATCCTGAAGAACGCTTCGCATTTGGTGTTTTTCATCCGGCGTGAGACCGAATGACCGTGCGAAGCCAAAAAATGAATCAGTGTTCTGCATCATCGCTTAAATAAGTTTTGAGCTGTTGCAAGCCCCGGTGTATGCGCACGGAGACGACATTCGGAGTTTCCCCCAGAATCTCCGCGATCTCGGACGGACGGAGGCCGTCCACATGCCGCATGATGAGGACGTCGCGATAATCCTTCTCGATCCTGCGAAATGTGGAAAGCACCTTCCACGCATCCACCTTGTTCTTCATGTCCCAACTGGCGTCAAATCCCGGATGGAAACCGGCTTCCATCATGGCATCGAGCGAAACTTCTTTTTTCTTTCGCACATCGTCAATGATCACATTGTTTGCGACTCGGTACAGGAAAGCGCGAATGTTATCGATCTCCTCACCCTTGCTCAGATATTCCCAGGTTTTCATGAAGGTATCCTGCATCAGTTCGCGCGCGCGATCCCGATGAAAAATGCGGAAATAGCAGTGCCGGAAAATCGCATCGGCGTAGAGTTCATACGCTTCCGTCAGCTGTTCCTTGGGGTCTTTTGAGGGGGGCATCGGGAAAGAGAAGAGGGGTGGAGGCTAGCAGTTCCCTTCGTCATTCTCCAGTCAAGCAGTCAAGCATTCAAGCAATGCAGAAAAACCCTCGTCGCCAGACCCCGAGCGATCGGAGCGAGCTGAGGGGGGGGCGAAACAAGGTTCCTTCATGAACTACGCGGGGGCTTGCCCCCGCGTAGTTCATGAAGGAGTTTTCCAAGCGGTGTGGAATGATCCTTCTTTATCCACCCGTTCATAACCGTGTGTTCCGAAATAATCTCGCTGCGCCTGTGTGAGGTTTTGCGGCAGCCAGTGGCTCCGATAACCGTCATAGTACGAGAGTGACGCGGAGAGTGCGGGAACGGGAATCCCCCGCTCCGAGGCATGCGCTACGACAGACCGCCACGCCTTTTGGCGCTCCCCGCCGCACCGCTCAGCGAGATGTTTTCCTGCCGCCTGATTGCCCTGAAATGCGCCCTGGTAGTATTTCAGGATCGTAGACCTGATGATGCATCCGCCGCGCCAGGTGCGGGCGATCTCGCCGATCGGCAGATTCCACCCGAGCGCACCGCTTGCGACGCTCAGGAGCTGAAAGCCCTGCGCATACGTATGGATCATCGAAAGTTCCAGTGTGCTTCGAACGGCGGCAATCAATTCCTGCTTTGGAATGGATGCATCCACCAGAGCCACCGCAGCCTTTGCACTGCGTTGCACGCGGAAATCCTTCGCTGAAGAGACGATCCGCGCATCGATCCCGGCCGTAATCGTCGGAACCGAAACGCCGAACTCGAGCGCCGTTTCCGTCGTCCATTTTCCGGTCCCCTTCTGTCCTGCATTGTCCTTGATGAGGTCAATCAGATCTGTACCCGTGTCCGGATCGTGCATCCGAAAAATCTCTGCGGTGATTTCGAGCAGAAATGAGCCCAATTCTTCGCTTTTGCTCCATTGCTCAAACACATCAGACAGTTCGGTGTTCGATAACCTTCCTTCGCTCTTCAGGATGTGATAACACTCGGCGATGAGCTGCATGATGCCGTATTCGATGCCATTATGGACCATCTTTACGAAATGTCCCGTGCCGCCGGTGCCGATATAAGCAACACATCTGCCATTTTCTCCATCCTCTGCCGCCATTTTTTTCAGCAGCGGCGCTATGGTCTCGTACGCCTCCTTCGAACCTCCCGGCATCAGACTTGGTCCAAACAATGCCCCTGCCGCTCCGCCGCTGACACCCATGCCGATGAAGTGCATCCCGCCGTTCTCCAATATGTTCGAGCGCCTCTCACTGTCCTTATAATGACTGTTGCCGCCGTCGATCAACACATCGCCGGAAGAAAGGTACGGAAGCAATTCCTTCAGAACCTCATCGACCGCATCCGCTTTGACCATCAGAAGAATTTTCCTGGGTTTCGCAAGTTTCGTACAGAGCTCTGACAGGTTCTCCGCGCTCTCGATCGTTCCTTCCTTCCTGTACGCGGAGAGGAAGGCACCCGTTTTTTCTCCCGATCGATTGAAAACAATGATCTTCGCCCCATTGCGAGCTGCGTTCCGCGCAAGATTCGCACCCATGGTTCCGAGACCAATGACGCCTAATTGCATGAGGGAGTAGGTTGTAGATTATATGGGGGTTTCCATGGGAATTACCTTATCACCTACGCCCTACCCCCTACAACCTTGTCCCAGTCATCCAAAAATTTCTTTAGTCCGATGTCCGTCAGCGAGTGCTGCGGCAATTTCTTGAAAACGTCATACGGAATGGTGCAGATGTGCGCGCCAAGACGCGCTGCATCGACGATATGACGAGGATGGCGCGTCGACGCAACGAGCACCTCGCAATCAAAATCGTAATGATCCCAGATCTCCATGATTTCTTTGATCAAGCCCATCCCGTCCTCGCCGATATCGTCGAGACGGCCGATGAAAGGGCTGATGATATTGGCACCGGCCTTGGCTGCGAGAATAGCTTGCGCCGATGAAAAAATGAGCGTGGTGTTGGTCTTAATTCCTTTGGATCGGAAGTAGGAAAGCGCCTTGAGACCTTCTGGCGTCATAGGCACTTTCACCACCACATGCTTATGCCACGATGCGTACTCCTCACCCTGCTTCTTCATGCCCGCCGCATCCGTGGCCGTGACCTGTGCGCTGACACAGGGAACGAGTGTACACATCGCGAGAACAGTTTTCTTGAAGTCCGTTTGCCCTGAGCCTGCCGAATGGGTCCCCTCTTTCGCAACGAGACTGGGATTCGTCGTCACGCCGTCGAGTACCCCCCACCCCGCCACTTCGGCGACGTGGTCCGTGTTCGCAGTGTCGAGGAAGAGCTTCATGGATGCATGATAGCACTGCCTGCAGTCTCTTCCCAAGCGGTGTATTCAAGGGAACTAAAGACC
>JBBTTQ010000013.1:0-2854 GCA_038064175.1 Patescibacteria group bacterium | reverse complement strand
CATCCGTTACCGCAGATTGAAATCGGCGGCTACCAAAGTAACCCGCACATCACCGCGTATGGAGCAAATACGGTACCAGCACCACATGGATGAAGAAACTATTACCGCGCATCGAAGGCGGAGGAGGTGGCGGTTGTCCGATCATTGTGTTCGGGATTACTGGAAAGGTGTACGATCCTACACTATAATCCATCCACTGAATATATGCAGTATCCACACCTCCGTCCGGCGGCTATCGATCTTCGCACGAGTATCAAGGGACAGTTTGGCACGATCCTCGCTGACCCGCCGTGGCAGTTTATGAATCGGACGGGAAAGATGGCGCCGGAACACAAGCGACTGATGCGTTATCCAACAATGAAGTTGAATGAGATTATAGAGTTGCCCGTGAGCGACATCGCAGCCAAGCGGAGCCATCTATACCTGTGGGTTCCGAATGCACTGATCCGCGAAGGACTGGAAGTGATGGAAGCGTGGGGCTTCAAGTACAAGAGCAATCTCGTCTGGTATAAAATAAGGAAAGATGGAGGGCCAGATGGCAGAGGAGTTGGATTCTATTTCCGTAATGTCACGGAGCTTATATTGTTTGGAATACGCGGCACGAATATTCGAACTGATGAAGCTGGCAGACGGCAAGTAAACATCATTACATCCCGAAAGCGCGGACACTCCATCAAGCCGGACGAGTTGTACGGCATTATCGAGGAATGCAGCTATGGCCCCTACCTTGAGCTGTTCGCTCGCAAACCACGCAAGGGATGGGTTCAGTGGGGCAATGAGATCCAACAGGAGCATCGTGACCCTCATGAGCCTTCCCTTGCAGAGAGAAAGCCTTTGCAGAGGCTCGCATTGGCCTAGAGAAGCCCTGAAAATCCGAATATTCCGGCGACAGGTTCTCCCCTCTCGCGCGCGAATGAAGAGGCATACGTACAAAAAGCATGAGTGTTTCTGGTGCTCGCACAATGCTTCTTTACAGCATCTCTACGATTGCTTCGTATATTTCTTTTGTAATAGCTCCATCTTTATATAACTTCTTCGCGGCTTTTTCGAAGGTCAGCATGCCAACGGACTCCCCTGTTTGGAGAACGGACTTGAGCTCCGCCGTGCGGCTCTCGCGGATGGTGTGCGCGACGGCCGGAGTATTGAGGAGGATCTCCCGAAGCGCGACGCGGCCGCCGTCTTTACCCGGAATCAGTTTTTGCGAGATGACGGCCTTGAGCGAGAAGCTGAGTTGGGACCTGGCCTGCGATTGCTGGTGCGGCGGGAAGAGGTCGATGATGCGGTCGACGGTCTGGGTCGTATTCGGCGTGTGGAGGGTCGCGAGGATCAGGTGGCCGGTTTCGGCGAGGGTCAGCGCCGCGCCGACCGTCTCGGGGTCGCGCATTTCACCGACCATGACGACGTCTGGGTCCTGGCGGAGGACGTGCTTCATGGCCTCCGGGAACGAGAGGAAGTCGGAACCGTACTCGCGCTGGCGAACGATGCCCTCGCCTGCGGGAAAGACGAACTCAATGGGATCCTCGAGCGTCACGATATTGACGGACTTGTTCCCCCGAATGTGCTGGAGAATGGCCGCGAGCGATGTTGATTTGCCTTCGCCGGTCGGGCCCGTGAAGAGGACGAGGCCTTCCTCGAGCTTGCAGAGTTCCTCGATGACGCCCGTGAGGCCGAGATCCCCAAGGGAAGGGATCTCCTTCGGGATGATGCGCGCGACGAGGCCGACGTGGTCGCGTTCGTAGTGGCAGTTGATGCGAAGCCGGGTGCCGTCCTTCGTCTCAAACGACGCATCGACCTCCCTTTTTTCGCGCAAATCCTTGTATTTGGCCTCACCCAAGACCGCCTTCACAAAACTCTCCGCGCCCGCGGCGGTGACGACCTGCTTCGTCTGCGGGAGGAGATCGCCGTCGATGCGGAAAAGAATCGGCGAGCCGACGGCCAGGTGCACGTCGGACGCGCCCGCTTCGGCGGCTTTCTGGAAGAGCGTATGAGGTGTGTTTTCCATTTCTGTCATTATAGCAGAAAAGGTTGGTGCGTGAAAGAGATACCGATATTGCGGAAGGACGATACCGGGGGACCAGACGCGATTTTGCGCAATTCCTTCGCATTGCGTTCGCCTCCGGAACAGAATTGGAAACACAAATCATCATTGCCCAATGACTGCCGCATTTGAGCCAACACTCTTATCAAAAGTCCGAAGCGCTCTTGCGGGAAGTCATGCGAATGCTGAATGTCATAATCGCAAAACTCACTACTGACCTTCGCAAATTAGCTTAACTCAAAAGAGCTTCGAGGCTTTCAGGCAGCCTTCAAGCACATCGGGGTTCCGCTGGAATCTCCTGCGTGATTTCCGGATGCGCTCATCGAGATCTTCCAGATTTTCCGGACAGGTGTTTGCATGATCCTTCCGCTTCGCGGATGACCACATGTACTCGATGGGATTCAACTCAGGAGCATACGACGGCAACCATTTCTGTATGAGCCATTCCTGAGAACGGATGAAATCTTGCGCCACTTTTGAGCGATGCGCAGGGAGGCGATCCCAGATGAGGATGATTGTTCCACTCACATGACGCCGCAAATCTTTCAATGTACGGACAATATCCGGAGCTTTGACTGTGCCACGGACAATGCGGAGGAAACATCGTGGTTTCCTTCCCATCGACGTGCAGGTGATGGCACCAACGGCAGCGCGCGTTGACCAGCTTCCCGTCGAGACGACGATGGGGGTCGCCCCTCTCGGCGCCCATGTTCGATGAACGAAAGGACGTTCCGAAAAGCCGGACTCGTCCCAGAAGGCGAGTTTTGCTCCTATACGAAGCCCTTTTTTTGGATGGAGGGAAAGGTGGTTGTTTTT
>JBBTTQ010000012.1:0-6884 GCA_038064175.1 Patescibacteria group bacterium | reverse complement strand
GGTGCGGTTCGATTCCCATTCCAGAATTTCCTTCGTACCGTAGTACATGGCCTGCATCGCTTTGACGCGTTCGTGGCCCATGTAGGCGATGAAGGAGCCGTGTGGGATGACGATGGCGTTCCTTTTGATGAGATCCTCCTCCAGCGCCGGATTCCACTCGCTGAAATCGTCGATCAGGATGATCTCGTCAGCCACACTGTAACTTTTGTACGGCCGTTCCGCACCCTTTTTGCAGATCACCAGATTCTTCATGCCCTCATCGCGCGCGCCTTTGAGAATCTGGAGCGCGCTGTGGCTCCCGATGGTCGCGATGACAAAATCTTTGGGATTCTTCGATGCCGGGAGGATGGGACGCTGGGCTTTTACTGGCATAGAGGGGTTTCGGGTCACGTTACGCCTTCCATCATCAAAAAACAACCTGATTTTGGCAACAACCAGTAACCCGCAACCAGAAACTTGTACCTTGTAACAACCCCCTAGAGACTTCTACCCTGTAATCCAATGAAGCGCCTCTCCCTGTTCCTGCTCCTCTCGATGGCGCCCGTCGTGATCCTGGGGGTTCTTTTTCCGGACAAACTCGTCAAAAATTCCGTTCCTGAAGAGCGCTATCACTCGGTTTCCGGCGCGGACATTGTCGTATTCGTGCGCGACGGATGCCCCCACTGCGCGGCATTCGAGGCATTCGCGAAACAACAAAACTGGGACGTCGAATATCATGAAATTACGAAGAAGGGAGAACCTGAGCTTTTTGCCAGCGTACAGGAACGCGCCCCAAGCTTGAACCAGGGCGTGCCGACGGTCGTGGTCGACGGCTTTGTCTTGCAGGGCTACGAAACGGATGAAAATACAGGAACCGCGCTGAAAAAAATTCTTGACGCATGCCGATCCTCGGAAGAAGGCTGCAGGACGTTCAAACAATTTTTGTCGGGTGAAGGAACCGTTGAAGTGCAGAGCGCGGCGGAAGGAATGTGTCTCGAAAATTGCACAGCCGAGCTCGAAAAGTACATCTGGGATTTCCCGATCATCGGAAAGGTCGACCTAACGCTCCTCTCTCTTCCCGTCCTCTCCATCCTCCTCGGATTCCTGGACGGGTTCAATCCGTGCGCCATGTGGGTCCTCATCACGCTCCTGGCGCTCCTCATCAACACGCACGACATGCGCAAAGTCTGGATCATCGGAGGAACGTTCCTCTTCGTGAGCGGGGTCGTGTATTACCTCTTCATCGCGGCATGGCTCAATGTCTTCCTCCTCATTGGTTACAATCTATGGGTCCAGAAACTCATCGGACTCATCGCGATCGGCGGGGGCGGGTTTTACCTGTATGAAGCCTTCGGCAAGGATCCGAGTATCTGTTCGATCACGAACCTGAGCAAGCGACAACGGACGATCGAGCGTATGAAACAGATCCTGCAACTGTCGGCGTGGCCCGCCATGATCCTCGGTGTCGCGATCCTGGCGGTCTCCGTGAACATGATCGAACTCGTCTGCACGGCGGGACTCCCCGCCATCTTCACCCAGATCCTCGCCTTCAATGATGTCACGACCGCAGAGCGCTACGGCTACCTGGGACTCTACGTTCTCCTCTACATGATCGACGATCTCGTCATCTTCGGAATCGCCGTGTACACGCTGCATGCGACGGGTCTCACGACAAAATACCGCCGCTTCACGCTCATCTTCGGAGGACTCCTGATGTATGTCCTGGGGCTCCTGCTGATTTTCGCGCCGGAAGCGCTGACGTTCAGCTAGCTGGTAGCTGGTAGCTGATAGCTTTAGGATAGGAGCGAATCTATAAGCCATACGCTATCAGCAAACATCCTAAAAAGGAGTGCGCGTTGTCACGCACCCCTTTTTTTAAACGAATTAGTAGCCGATGTACTGCGTTCCTTCGAGCTCATTGCCAAGGCAGAGCGTGTGCTGTCTGCTGCCCGGAACGTAGAGATCGCGGTTGCCGCAGTCGTTGTCGACTTTCTTCTGAGGCGCGGCCTTCTTCATGGGAGCGGCCTCTTCGACTTCAGCGGTATCATTGCTTCCGCAGTAATCTGTCTCGACGGCGGAAAGAACCGTGCCGAGAGCGATGCGCATGGCGCTGTAGTTATTCGTCTGCTCGTTCGGAATGGTCGAGTTGATAGCATCGCTCATGCGAGCGACGATTGCGCGGGCGACGCCGCAGGCGGACAGATCCACCGGAGCGGCCTCATGGGACGGCTCCTCGCTCTTGCGCTTGACAGGGCGGGAAGCCTTGTCGTTAATATCGCTGGCGGCTGCACGCTGCTTCGCTTCAACATTGCGCGCATTATAGTCACGGGCGTCAAAATTGACCCCGCGGTATGCGACATCGGAAGACGTGGCACTCAGGGTCGCATCCTGAGCGTACAAAACGGAACCAGCACCGAGCATGACGCCGACAACGACGCCGCAGATACTGACTCCAACATCACGATTTGCCATAGGTGTGTTTGGGTATGGAAATAAAGAGTTATGGCTTATGTATATTAAAGCATAAATATGTATATTTATCAAGTACTAAAATCTGTGACATAACAGGCATTTCCTGTTGAAAATCCTAAATCCTCAGCACTAAATTCCAAAGAATTCATCAATATCCGGCAATCAAAATATTTCCCGTAATTTGAAATACTGTTTAGAATTTCGGATTTAGAATTTAGTGCTTCCGGCAAAGCTGGAGGTGCCGGTGGGAATCGCACCCACGCATGGGGGTTTTGCAGACCCCTGCCTTACTACTTGGCTACGGCACCGTGGAGAGAAGGATAGTGAAGACGAGGGATACTGGAAAGATACTCTCGGAAGAGTTGCAAGTTTCAGGTTGCACGTTGCGTGACAAGACTTGCAACTTTCTGACTCCGAAATCTACAACTAAAAACTTTGCCTTCCTCCATCCTGGCCACAGCCCCAACCCTAGCCCTCATTCCCCGCCTCCGAACTCGCCCCTCCCTCCGGCGCCTTGAACGTGATCGACCCCATCATGCGTTCGATTTCCGATTCCACATCGCTCGGCGGAGCGAGCGGAGTGAGCGCCGTCACGCTGTAGCCGGACGGTCCGGAGACCGCGCTGACCTGATAAAATCTGCGCTCCGGTTCATCAGCCGAAGGTTGCGCCGTAAAAATGTGGAGATCGACGCTCGCGTCATCGACGCGCACAGCGCGCGTATCGATCTGCTTGTATCCCGGAAGCACAGCGACCGATCGGACGGAAGCGTCGCTGTAGGCGGAAGAATCCATCGGTTGCTTCAAAGCCTCCTGCGTCACCGTCACCGTCGGGAATTGACCGGCGACAGCCTTCTCACGCTTGAACGCAACGATCACATCCTCGGGAATTCCGCGCTCTCGCAGCTGTTCATGTTCAATCACCACCCACCCCGCCGGCATGCAAAGACCGACGATGCCATCCCAGTACTGGCGCGTGCACTTCGCCTGCTCACCATTGCCCCCGCAGGAAGCGAGGAGAAGGGAACAACCGATGAGGAGGGAGAGTTGTCTCTGCATCAGAGCGGCACTGTACAGACAAGCGGGCTCCGAAACAACCCAAAGATTCAACCTGAATGAGGGGTTGCGAAGATGGCCGGGATAATATATAATATTCTTAACTTACTCACACACATCAATGAAACTCCGAAATCTTTCGACAAGAGAAATCCTTATGAGTGTCATGACACTCATGCTCTTTATATTCGGAGGAATGATCACTCCCGGAAACACCGCGCAGAGTTTTCCAGGAGGTGTCCTTGGCGATCCTTCGATACAACAGGTAATACAATATAGTCAGAAACCAAAACCGTGGACCGGAGAATGCCGATCAGGAGAAATAAGCTATTGCCATTGGCCCATTGGAGGCTGCACGCCATCCGCGAGTAGCGCTATAGGTTGGGCGACGTTTCGTGTTCAACAGTGCATTGATAATCTGAAAAAGGCGTGTGATGGCACATTCAGTAGCACGGCAATTGATGTCGCAACGGTCTACGTCAATTATCCATTGGTCTTGGGCTATGCGAACATTTACTACGCCAGCAGCACCGTCACGTGTTCGTAACAAAGAGGAAAAATCCAAACGCCTCTCCTGGGGCGTTTTTTTGTTTCATGATCATGGTTGTACTTCTTGCACCGCTATAGCGACCAATACATACTGAACGGAAGCCAGAAATGAGGTCCTCGACAAAAAATACAACGATTGTCCGGTCAAAGATCAGGGCGTTGAGGAAACTGCAGAAATCCGCTATAATACTTGGATTTATGCGAAAACTCCTTCTCCGTGTGACGCTTGCGACTCTGACGCTCTGCATGCCGATCCAGGCATTCGGCGCGGTTCTCCTGCAGGCTGACGATACGATCGCCGGCCTGAGTGCGGAGATCACGGGGAAGAATCTGACACCGCGCGCGACCTACCAGATGATTCTGACTCCCCCGGCCGGCCCCCATGTGACACAAAGAATCACAACGGACGGTGACGGAGCATTCTCAACCATGGTGACCGGCCGCGACACGACACATGCGGGGATGTACTCGGCGGCGCTGGCGCAGGATCGTCAGAACATCGCCGAAGCCGAATTTGAAGTCTCCCCGGACAGACTCGACCCCGGTATGTCCGACGTAAGCGTCCGTCACGGAGATATCGTGGCAGATGGCAGAGACGAAGCGGAAGTCACCATCTCTCTCACGGACATGTACGGCAATCCCCTCCCCGGTCGCCCCGTGGAACTCATCGGTTCGGGGGACGAAATGATCGAACCGCTCGAACGCGAAACGGATGCGTGGGGCGAGCAACGCTTCGTCATAACGACGCGCAGGGCGGGACGCTACACGCTCCGCGCCATGGATCTCCTGAGCAGCACGCTCTTGACCGCCCGTGCCGAGATTTCGGCGGATGACGGCAGGGGTATCGGCGGGCACACGTACGCTGGACAAGTGATTGACCGGGCAGCCGCCGAGGAGGATTTCGACGTCATCGACCGCTTTGAGATCACCGTGGATCCCCCCGTCCTTGAAACCCGTGAGGTCGCGCGGAACGTCCTCATCCAGGCAGTGGACAGAAACGGCAGAGTCGTCGGAAACTATACGGGGCCCGTGCGTATTTTTTCGCCCACGGACCCGTCCGCGGTACTGCCGGGATTCGAAGACGGCTACGGCGAGACGACCTTTACGCCGCGCGAACGAGGTGAGAAAAATCTCCGCCTCATCGTGAGCTTCCTGCGCGCAGGGGAACAGATCCTCCGTGTCGAGGACAGGACGAATCCTTCTCAGATCATCTTCGGCGAAACAAGCATCATGGTCGGCGGAAGTTCCGGAAACCCCGCAGGCGGCACCATCAAGATCACCTCTCACAACGAAGGCGGCTTTGTGTCATCCCGCACGATCACCCTGACGGGAATCGCTGAACCCTTCGTGAGCCTCCGCGTGATGGTCAACGGCGTGGACAAGACCCAGGGCGAAACGCTGCAGGACGGAAGTTTCGCCATCCCCCTCGCGCTTGATGCGTCCATCGAAGGAGCGTTCACGATCCGCATCCAGGATCCGGTGCACGGACAGGACTCCGGCCCTCTGACACTCACGCTGGACAGTGCGGCACCGGAAGTTGCGACCGTGACCTTCGCGCCGGAGAAACCCGTCGAGGGAAGCACGATGCTCGTCTCGCTCATCAGCGAGCCCGGCTTGAGCGAAGTCTTGATCCGCATCGGCACACAGACGCACATGCTCATAGAAACCCCTCCGAATTCCGGAAAATACCAGGCCGCGGTAACGGCGCCTTTGGCCGGCGCTCATCAGCCGACGGTCGTCATCAAAGACAAAGGAGGGAATACCCGCGAACTCCGGACGACGCTCCTGGTCCTCCCAAGCGGGCTGCCCACCGTGAAAAACGTTCGTGCCGAAGGCAGAGCCAATGCAGTCGAACTCTCGTGGGACGCCGTGACAGGTGAGACCATCGACGGTTACAGAGTCTACGTGGGCGAGGAAGACGGCAATTTCCTCTACACGCTCGATACGGGCAAGCCGACGACGTCCGCGGCGGTCGCAGGGCTTCGACCGGCAACGAATTACTACTTCGCGGTCACCGCCATCAAGGGCGAACGTGAGAGCGCGGAAAAAAGTGCGACGGCGTCCGCCCTGGTCCTTGGAACGAAGCTGGAGATTGACCCCGAAGACAGCGCGCTCTTCCTGGAATGGGCGTTCCCGGAGGAGAAGCCACTCAGCTCCTTTCTCATTGAATACGGCGCGGAGAAGGGCACGTACACGGAGCGGCGCGTCCTGAACGGAGCGCTCAGGGCCTTCACGCTCCGCGATCTCCTGAACGGCGTGACGTACTACGTCCGCTTAACCCCCGTTGCGACGACGGGCGACGTCTTGAGTGATCTTTCCGCCGTGAATGCAGGTGCTCCGGAAGCGGCAGGTCCCGGCTTCCATGCATCGGCGCCCGATCCTCTCCCATTCGATCCTGACAAGTTCCCGCCTGCAAACGAACTCCATGAAGGTGCTCCGAGGACACCCACGACCGGACTCCCTCCCGTCGCAATCTGGAGCGGACTTGGCTTCGCGGCGTTCCTTTTGATGCTGCAATGGCACCGGAGGCGGACGCTGAGGATGACGCAAGCGTTCATTGCGGCAATGGAACAACGCTATAAGCTATAAGCCGAAAGCTATAAGCTTCTTCGCTCACATTAGTATGTCATCCATCCGCGCTCCGAGAACAATGTCGATCGGCGGAGCCACCTACGATCTCTTTGTGCGAACGGGAAAGAATTTGACGTGCATGACACAAGGGAGTTGCGCGCTCCTGCTACCGCTCGGTGAAAAAATCCGCGTGGAACAAGTCATTGAAACCTGCGGCGGAGGCGCCTGCAACACGGCGATCGGCCTCAGGAGGCTCGGAT
>JBBTTQ010000011.1:0-2389 GCA_038064175.1 Patescibacteria group bacterium | reverse complement strand
CTCCCGGGAGACAACGAGTTTCTCGATCATCCTCTCCGTTGAATCCGGCGAGCGCGTGATCCTCTATGAACCGGGAACGAACGCGCACCTCCACGACGTAACCTTCGATCGCTCCAAAGCCGCGACGATGGACTGGATCTACCTGAATCACATTCACGAGAGTACGGAGGTGATCGAAGACGATCTCCTGCAGATCCTGTCGGAAAAGGATCACCCCAAACTGACCTGGAACCCGGGCGGGAAGCAGATAGCGATTGGCATGAGGGGCGGAAAGCACGCCGAACTTCTCACGCACACGGATTTCCTCCTCCTGAATAAGGGAGAAGCGTTGGCGTTCACAAAAACGAAAACGGTGGAAGATGCGCTCCGGCGTCTGCTCGATGCGGGCGTTCATGTCGTCTGCATCACGGATGGTAAAAACGGGGCTCTGTCTTCCGATGGAACATCGCTTCTTCATTGCCCGATTCTTCCGGGTATACCCGTCGATACCACTGGTGCCGGCGACGCGTTCGGTACGGGCGCCACATGGGCTCTGATACAAGGTCTCCCCTTGCAAACGGCCCTCATTGCAGGTACAATGAATTCCAACAGTGTGATCGGCGCTGTCGGCGCGGAAGCCGGACTTCTCACAGACAAAGACATGGCATCCCGGCTTGCTTCCCCACCTGTCACTGTCGACGTTCTGTCATTTCCCTGAAGAAATCCTCCCCAAGAAACACCCATGTCCGATGACGCACTCGTCCAGATACAGGAATTGATCGACAGCGCTATGTCGTCTCTGAAGACGGCTCACGCGCTTCTTCGGGATGTGACGGGAGTGATGGATAGCGGTCGGGAACGTCACATGGTGCGCGCGAGCTCCATGACCGCGGGTTCCGTCAACGGCAAGATCATCGAGGGCGTTTTCGACGGTCAGAATATGATCGATGCGCAGGGACAGACGTATCCTGTCCCCGCCAACTACGCCTCGAAGAGTAAATTGGTGGAAAGTGACGGCATGAAACTCACCATCACCGACGAAGGGAAATTCATCTACAAACAGATCGCACCGGTGCAGCGCAGAACCGCTCTCGGTCTCCTGATCCAGGAGGACGGACAATACAAGGTACTTGCGGAGGGAAAGGCATTTCGCGTCCTCCTTGCTTCCGTCACGTTCTATCGCGCGGAAGTCGGCGATCAGGTCACGATTCTTTTGCCAACGGACGGCGAAGCCAAGTGGGGCGCGGTCGAAGCCGTGATCCCCAAACACCTCGCGGAAGCAGCCGCCAAGTCTGCGGTCTCGGGGATGTCCAAAGGCGAAGACGGGGAGTTGAGTCCGAGGATGGGAGAGTAGGTGGTTTACGAGTTTCGGGTTTCGAGTTTCGAGTTGAACCCGTAACTCGAAACTCGAAACCTGCAACCAGGAAGAATTCCCTGGTACGGCAATGGAGAATTCATTTATGATGCCTCGGTCATGAAAATCCCTCCCCGTATTTGGATTCCGGTCGGCGGCGCCGTACTCATCGCTTCCTCCATCCTTTTGGCGCTCTGGTGGCAGCTCTCGGACGCCGCTGCAACGTTAAAATTGGAAATCACGAATGTGATCAATCTGCCGACGCCCGATCTGACCGTCGCCCCGAGTTCTCCTTTTGATGAAAGTGACCGGGCTCTCCTGCATCTCCGGAAAGGAGACCTCTTTGCGCTCCGCGGAGAATGGGGCCCGGCCCAGACCGAGTTCGATAGTGCGGTGAACGCGGGTGGAGGCATCGGTGCGCTTAGGAAGCTGGCCCAATCCCAGTTGCAGCGCCGCGATATCCAGGGAACCCGTGCGACGCTCCGCCTTCTCAAAGTCGAAGGTGCGCGTGCCGAGGATCTGCTGCTCCTTGAAAGCGTGGTGCTCCTCCGGACCGGCGAACTCGTGAAAGCCCGCAGCATTCTGGAAGCCGCAGAGGAATCTCCCCAGAAACACTACGGCCTTGCGCTCCTCGCCATCATCCAGGGGATGCATGAACAGGCGAAAGTGGAACTGGCGCAGGTCATCGCCGGCTGGGATCCCCTGCTCCGGACAAACGCACGGTCGCTCAATGCGGCCTACGATGAATTTGCGCTCTTTCCGGAGAGTCAGGAGTTGCATCTCGTCACACTCCTCTCCCGTGCGCTGGCGCAAGTGCAAGAATGCGAGCTGGCGCTGCCGCTCCTCGTCCAGGTCCTGGAACAACAGGATGATTACCGGGATGCCTGGATCGTGCAGGGCTACTGCGAGCTGACGACCGAACGGTTTGAACAGTCGCTCGCGTCGCTGGAACGCGCGTACGCCATCGATCCCGAAAAACCGGAAGTGAAGTACTTCCTGGCACGCGCGCATGCGGCGCTCAAGGATCACGAGAACGCCATCACGTTTTTCTCTTAC
>JBBTTQ010000010.1:0-4399 GCA_038064175.1 Patescibacteria group bacterium | reverse complement strand
ACTCGTACTGAACGCCGGTCTCCGGATCGAGATCGCCGACGCGCTCTGATGCTTCCCATTCCACGACGATTTTCTTCTGATCTCTCCTCGTGACCGGCTCCGGAACGGCGGGAACATGCGTCCAGTGGATGCCTTCCTGCGCGACAAGAGTTTTCAACTCATTCTTCGGCGTAAGAATGAGCGCGGCGGGCTCATGGAATCCTCCGCCATCATCCCCGGTCATCAGAGGCATGGCAGAAACCGATCCGTTGCCATCCTGTTTGTTCACGACAGTAAAACCAAGGAAAAGAAGAAAGAGCGCCATCGCCATGCCCGCAACGAGGCGATGCCACGACCTTCGCGCGACCGCATCATCACCGATGCCCGGCGATGGATGCCGCAGCGCAGCCACGGCAATGAGAGCGTTGCTGACGAACGCCGTGAGAGCAAGCATGGGAATGGTGATATAGCCATACACCAGTATGTGCGTCGCGCTGCAGGAAACACCGGTCAGATCACAGGGAACCGACGGATCATGTCCCAAGGGATCGATCATCGAAAGCATCTGTTCACTGTAATGCACAATTGAAATACTCATGCCAATGAGACACAGGAACAAGAGGGTGGAAAACACGCTCGTATCCCTTCGCCACAGCGCCACCCCGAGCAGAATAACCTGCGGATACATGAGAATGCGCTGGAGTCAGCAGAGCTTGCACGGCGGCCAGCCGGCGACCTCGGAGAAGAAGAGGCTTCCCATGGAAGCCGTGAACGCAACGATGAGCATGAGGAAAATGCTGTGCCGCGCTATGAAGCTGATGACCCTATTCGGCCGCCGCTCACCGCGCATCCACTCCCACAGGAGAAATCCTCCGAGGAGAAGCGAGACAACCTGACAGGCGACGGCAAGCATTGCCAGCGTATCTGCCAGAGGAAAAATGAGTTCGAGGAGGAAAAATTCCATGAATTACCAATAGTCTGCCAATGTCTTCTCTGCCGCACAAGATGTAGAGTGATGTGTGAAAACCGGATCTCTATGAAAAAATGTCTCTATCTCAGCGAGAAGAACAACAAGCGGAAAATTGCTTCCTGGGCGATCGCATGCCGATCCGTTCAGAAGCGGCGGATCGCGCCGGATTTTGCGCGTGCGGCGCTTCTCATCGTTGATATGCAGAGGTACTTTCTTGATGAGAAATCCCATGCGTTTGTTCCGACCGGCGCGGCGATTCTCCCGAACGTGCAGAGCATGCGCAGATTATTCAGCAATGGGAATCGTCCCGTTATTTTCACCCGCTTCGCCGTCCGTCAGGGGGAGAGAGATCCCGTCGGCGGCTTTTGGGGAAGTACCGTGCGGGAAGGCTCCCGGGAAAGTAGCATCGTCGGCGCACTTGCGCCGCAAACCAGCGAAAAGGTTATCCGGAAAATTTCCTACAGCTCCTTCCACGGCACCGATCTGGAGGAATACCTGAGCATGCGCGGCGTGAAGAATCTGGTCATTACCGGCCTCCTGACTCATCTCTGCTGCGAAGAAGCGGCGCGGGAAGCGTTCGCGCGCGGATTCCAGGTCTTCTTCGTCATCGACGCCACAGCGTCGTACAACGAAGAAATGCATCGCGCGAGCATTGTGAGCCTCTCTTCGGGATTCGTGACCCCTGTGACAACGGCGGACATTGTACGATCCGGATCCATGCGATGACCTACGATTGTATCATCATCGGGGCGGGACCGGCGGGCGTCGCGGCTGCGGTGCACATGAAAAGAACGGGACTGAACATCGTTCTCATCGAAAAGAAGAACATCGGCGGGCTGCTTCGAAACGCAAATCTGATCGAAAATTACCTCGGGTTTCCGGAGGGCATATCCGGAAAAAGGTTCGCCGGTTGCCTCCGCAGGCACCTTCAGCGACTGCGGATCCCCCTGATCAGGGAAGAGGTGACGACGATACGGAAAAGGAAACGCTTCATTGTGCAAACGGAGCAACGCAGCTATTCCTGTCGCCATGTCATCATTGCAACGGGGACTGTGCCTAAGAAGGCCGGCATTCCGGGGGAAGCATCACTGGAAGGAAAAAAAATCTTCTACGAAATCAGCGATATGCCGGAGAGCAGAACAAAAAAGACGATCGTCGTCATCGGAGGGGGTGATGTGGCATTCGACTATGCCTTGCAGCTGTCCGAAAGAGGGCATATGCCGATCATCTTCACCAAAGGGAAAATACGGTGCCTGCCGATTCTCAGAGAGAGAGCAAAAAGGAAGGGGATTAGATACATGGAACGATGCTGTCCAAAGCGCGTGCGGGAATCCGGAAAGAGGATCGAGGTTCTCTGCTCTTCCGGACGCCTCATGGCGGATTGCATGCTCGTTGCCACAGGCAGGAAACGACATTATCCTCGCATCATGACGGCAAGCCGTAAAGGGCTCCATTTCGCTGGCGCGGCGCGCGACAGGCGGTACCGGTATGCGCACATTGCGGCGGGAGACGCTCTCCGCGCCGCCGCGAACGTCATCCATGCGTCGCTTCACCCTCCCCTGTTATGATCGTCGAACGGGAATTCGGCACCGATGATTTGGCAAAGGTGTATGTCGGGAGAATGGGCGACCATCTCATCGAATTCATCGAATCCGTCCAACCGCCGTTTTCCCGATTGGAGAAGTGGGTACTTGTACTTTCGTGCATGATCGGATGCCCCGTGCGGTGCCTGATGTGCGACGCCGGTCAGCAGTGCTTTGGAGTATTGAGTAAAGAGCAAATCTTCGCGCAAATAGATTTCATGGTGAGGAGGAGATACCCAAACGGCGTTGTTCCCGCGAAGAAATTTAAAATCCAGTTCACGCGCATGGGTGAGCCTGTGTTCAATCCCGCGGTCCTCGATGTGCTGGAGGAGCTTCCCGCACGGTACGACGCGCCAGGACTGATCCCGTCCTTTTCCACCATCGCTCCGAAGCATGACCGCGGGTACTTCGCCAAGCTGACAGACATCAAAAACAGACTGTATGCGAACGGGAAATTCCAAATGCAGTTCTCGATTCATACGACGGATGAAGCAATGCGCGACCGGCTCATACCCATCAGAAAAAAATCATTCGGGGAAATAGCGGAATTTGGCGGCAGGTTCTTCAGAGCCAGCGACAGGAAAATAACATTGAATTTTATTGTCATGGAGA
Organism: Patescibacteria group bacterium; assembly: GCA_038064175.1. Lineage (GTDB taxonomy): Bacteria > Patescibacteriota > Gracilibacteria > Peribacterales > Peribacteraceae > 2-02-FULL-52-16. The sequence goes on along the minus strand of JBBTTQ010000010.1, from coordinate 1,255 downwards.
ATTATCCGATTGATCCTTCCGTCATCAGGGCATACTTCGATCCTGCGATCTTCATCGTCAAACTCACGCCGCTCAATCCCACCCATGCCGCACGGGAGAGTGGACTGACAACGATGATTGATACAGGCGACGTTTCGCCAGTGGCTCCATTGGTCGAGAAGCTCACGCAATACGGCTTCGAGAGCATTGTAAGTATTGGAGAAGCCGGGGAAAACCAAATCGGAAGCAACTGCGGACAGTACACCATGGTCAAAGAGCGGCGTGCGGAGGAGATGGCATTGTCTTTAACACGCGATTCTGTACAATGGTCGCATGCAAACACTCGATGCCATCCGAACCAGACGATCCGTAAGGGGGTGGAACGAGAAGAACATTTCCAAGGCGGCGCTCCTGAAAATTCTTGAGGCGGGAAGATTCGCTCCGAGTCCGCTTAATTCCCAGCCGTGGCACTTCACCGTTATTCGCAGCGCGGGAACTATCGGGAAACTCACGAGGCATGCGAATCACGGTTCATTTCTTTCTCAGGCCAAGGTTGTCATCGTTGTCACAATCCAAAAACAAGCAAAAGTCGATGCATGGCTTGCGGAGCATGAGCAACACGTCTACAGCGGCGTCTGCGCAATGGAGAATATGTGGCTCGCCGCGTGGGATATGGGCATCGGCGTTTGCTGGATCACGGTGGACGAGAAGACAACGCGATCGACGCTTGGCATTCCCAAGAAACACAAACTTCTGGGCAGCCTTGCGCTTGGGTACCCCCTTAGTCCTGTGAAGCCCCATAAAAAAGCTGATCGAAAGCCGCTTTTGAAGATGGTTTCCTACGAGACATTCAGAACGAGAGATTGACTCTCATGCTTCTCCATGACCATTTCCGAGGCGCTCCGCGCATCGTCTCCCACCACGCTCGACGCCGAGTTTCTCCTTGTGCGCGTCGTACAAAAGAATCGCGCGGTGCTGCTCGCGCATGGAAAAACTCCGCTCGCCGAAGAGCAGAAAAAGCACTGATTCTCTACGGGCTCCGCTGCAACTCCGCCCGAAGGTTTTCGGCGGAGGTACTAAGACGATTTGATAAAGCGAGTTTTATTGAAGAGCATTCGCAGTGTAGATCGCAGAGTCCTCATCCCCCGTCCCTCAACAGGCTGAGCTTCAATGGATAAAGCCTGTCTCTCTTCACTCTCCGAGGATTTGCGAGCGTAGAGGACGTACTTCATGGCAGCATCGTACCAAAAAAGTTTGCGGTTGGCGCATGAAAGGG
>JBBTTQ010000009.1:0-5016 GCA_038064175.1 Patescibacteria group bacterium | reverse complement strand
CAGCGTCCGGAAGGAATTGATGATCGATGCAACCGGAAAAGCCAAAGCGGATCTCTTCGTTGCCCGGTTTGTGTCGCTGACGATTGATCCCACGTTTCCTCCGATCGCGCCCAATGAAATGAACAAACTGCTCGCGTCCGACTACGGAGGACTTTGCTCGGTGCATGCCATACGTTCCGCGATGAACTACGGCGAATGCGCTCCGTACATGAAGCGCCTGCAGAACGTCCTCCGGACGGAGGAAACGATCCGCAATGTCGGCCGGGATCTTCAGGCCATCGCCACATCATTCGAACTGGGCATTGACGGATACCCGGGCAGGATCGCGACGCTCCCGTCACGGTACGCCAGCCTCGTGCTTCTGTGGAGCGCGGGAACCAATGTAAGCGGCGTCGACCTTTCGAAGATGCTCATCCGGATGACATCGCTTCCGCGCAACCCCGCGTGGTCCCCCGCGGTCACCGATCTTCAGAACATCGTCAACGGTCTCCTCGGGAATGAGCGTACGGCCGCCGTATGGAGATACCAGTACGGCGTGCGCTATGTCCGTGGTTCGAGGAGAGAGTTTCCCCCGCCCGTCACGGCGACGGGCAGTGGCCCCGGCACCGAAGGTCAGTATCTGACGAAGCGTTGGAATGATGTTGAAAACAGGTTGCTCGGACTCTGGTCGATCCTGCCGGAGCACTTGAAGGCGGAGAAGATCATCTTGAAAAAGGGTGAGATTCTCTTCTTTCCGGCGATCGACTTGGGGGACGTGATCGGGTGGGCGTTCATCGAAACCTGTCCCTCGGGAAATACGCAGGCCGCGGGATGCTTCGGCGTGACGATCCCGACGCAGCCCCCTCAGGAGATTTTCATCACGGGGGACGTCGGCCTCCAGTGGAAGCTTCCGCTCGAACCCGTGTTCCCGGCGCTCATTTCCTCCCCGGAAGATGCGTGCACGGGGACGCGATGTCCCGCGATCGAAGGCGGACGCTACCCCGAGCCGCCACCCGACGGGACCGGACTCTGCACCTTTCCTTTCGCGCGGTCGGGGTATCTCTGCCGGAATGTTGAGTCGACGGAAGAATCCATCTGCGAAAACATGGTCGAGAGGGGGCAGAGTCAGGAAGACGCCATCATTCTCGCCGGATGCGAAGCGGGAGCGGAGTATCAAACAGACCAGGGTCCCAATGTCTGCCGCGATCTCCTCTGGCGGAACAGCAACGCCGATCCGACTGCCCAAACGTGCAAAAATTGTTCCGTGACGCTCGAGTGTCGCGGCGATTGCCTTGGGAATACGAGTGTGACCTCTCCGAAGGACGCAAATGGGGGAATCAGAATCTGTATTCCGAGTGCGCCGGCGCTGCCGCCGAAATACATGGTCATGCGCGAACTCAAGCACGCGCAGCAGCTTTGCAGGCTGCCTGCCGGAAGAAAACTCTATGAAATCGGCGACACGGCGACCTGCTGTATGAGGGAACGGGAAGCGCATGCCGTTTCCTGTGAAGCGATGATGGCGGACGGGATGTTCAGGGAGACGACGATCACGACCGAAGAGTGCGTATCCGCTCTCAGTAACAGAAGTTGTTCCACAACAACGTGTTCGAGCGCCGTTCTGCCGCAGAATCTCTACGATCGTATACGGCAAGCGGCTGCAACGAACACCGTAACGCCTGAAGCCTGTTCCGTCGCGATCGACCGGACGAAATGGGATGCGCGCTCACAGGGGCTTTTCGACGGTCTTCAGAGCGTCTCGAACGCCCTCTGCCAGACGACGTACCAAAATACCATCGGCAACACCATGTGTTACCTGGGGCAGATGATGGAAGAAAGCCTGGAGGAACATCGCCTCATTTCCGGGAGAAGTCCGTTCGTCGCCGCGGACGAAGCCTATCCGTGGGAGGCCTGCGCGTCTCCGGATCCCGCGTACGCCACGCTCCTGACGCCGCCGCCGCAGACGTTTGCGGACCTGCCGGCCTACCGACCCCGGTCCCTCCTGGAACAATTCGACCGCGCGCTCTGTCAGATCAACGGACTTCCGCCTGCAAACCTTCCCGTCCTTTGTTCCACGAATACGGAGAGGCGGCTCATCCCCCCGCTCGCGTCATACATCGACATCGCGCGCGGTTTCGTTCAGCAAATCGCAGATCAGAGCATCACGACGGAGCGGTTCCAGGGGCTCGGCAAAGGTATCGGCAGCCGCGTCGGCACACTGCTCTATGCATCGTACATCGAGCGCGCAAGCCGCTCTCTTGAGGAAGTGATTTCTTTGAGTTCTGATATTTTTGAACATCTGACACGCATCGATTTCGCTCCCGATATGTGTCCCAGGAACGCCTCCGGTGATGAAAGCCTCACGGGCTACCCCAAGTGCTTCCCATGAAACGCTTCCTCCTCCTTGCAGGCCTTCTCCTGTTCCTCCGAGTGGAGAGCGCATCCGCGGCTCCCGTCAGTCCGTATACAGAGAACGTTCTGGAGCGGGCCGACGCAGGCATCCTCTATGCCTGGACTGCGCCAGCCGTACCAGGCATCACCCTTATTTTCGGTCACTGGACGAAGAGCATCGGGTCCACACTGCTCGCCCTCATCGATACGAAGCAGCGCATAACCTTGCAACAGCGTGACCTCGCGGAGAATACCGCCTGTCTGCACATTGATCTGTATTACATCGAAGCGAAGATGAAAAAAGTGCAGGACGATCTGAATCGCGCCCTGACGCTCAAGAACATCACGGCCATCATCCGGCTGCAGGATCTCATGGCTTTCCTGAACGAACGTCTGGAGATTCTCTTCTATGGGGGAAAGGATCCCCTCATTGAGGACAGAGATTGGTACGAAGTCCGCGCATTCGACCCGCCGAAAAACGCGTGGTGTTGCGGCGGCACGCCGAGGGTCGACCTCTGTCGCGAGGACGCGAAGGAAACCTGCATGCAGAACGGCGAACAAATTTTCCGGACACAGAGCGAGTGCACGGCATACGGGTGCCTCCCCGCCGCGGCGGGGGGGGCGATGGAGGCGCCGATCTGCCCGTTCCACACGGATTACCTGCCGCCCTCCGATGCGTCCGGCTACGGGTGCGATCAGGAGTTACTGAACGCCGTTGTGAGCGGTCTTCCATCACCCCTGAAGGAAACGGTCGATGCTGAGAGGAAGGCGATGCAGAGCGGGGCGAGTGTGCTCGACGCATACATCGCGCAGGCTCAGGCGCTCGCCACGCTCGACCGCGAAATCCGGTCTCTCCTCGGAAGGCCAGTGGTAAACATTCCTCCCGTTCCCGTAAACGCGCCCCACAGAGCCGTCAGCGGATGTCCGACCGGGTGGCCCTGGGGTACGGATTCGAATGGCGACATCTGGCCGGACGGCGCAATCGCATGGGAACTCCGGAGTCCTTTCACCATTCAGCGCGACGAGCAGAAACTCCTCAATGCGTTCCAGGAACTCCGCATGAAGGAAGGGGATGTGAGGCCCATGTCGGGGAATTTTGATCTGCGGGGAGAACCCGGAAGGAACACGATCTACCGCGCGCTCAACCAATATGCCGCCGACTGGTTTTCGAACTACAGCGTCAAGCAAGGCGTGTGGGAAAGCGAGATCTTCCCGCTCGGCGGTGACACCCACCTCTCCGTCTCCGTCGCCGCCTCCAAACTGAAAGAGTCTGTCGGGAAACTGTCGTCTCTCGCACGGGACCGGGGAGGACTCCGGAGTTTTGTCCGGAATTTCGCATACTACCTCAGACGCACCTGCATCGCGCGGCCATGCTCCACGCGTCTCGATCAGATTCTCCGGATCGTCCTTGAGGACAGCTGTTTCCCGTACACCAACGGCGAGTATCTGAAAGGCGTGACGTACGAGCAGTGCAAGAAGGATGCGGGACTTTCAAATGTGAATCCGTGATGAAGGGCAAGAAAGGCAAATTTTTGCCTTCTCTCAGCATTAATCGTGATATGCTTTTTTTGTGAAATCCCAGGATTTCGTCCATCTCCACACGCACAGCATGTACTCCCTCCTCGAGGCTCTTCCGAGCCCCGGGGAGATCGTCGCGCGCGCAAAGGAACTGGGACAGAGCGCCGTCGGACTTGCGGACAAGGGATACACCTACGGGCTCATTGAGTTTTACCAGGAGGCGAAGAAGGCGGGTCTCAAACCAATTCTTGGAATGGAAACATACGTCGCCGCACGCACGCGAACGGATAAAGAGAGCGGAACGGATACCCGACGCTTCCCGCTGACGCTTCTGGCAGCGACACAGGAGGGCTACGACCATCTGTTGAAACTCGCGACATTGAGCGCGCTCGAAGGGATGTACTATAAGCCGCGCGTCGACAGAGAATTGCTGACGAAATATGGAAAAGGACTCATTGCTCTCTCAGGCCCCATCGGGGGAGCCATCCCCCAGGTGGCGCTCGCGGAAGATGCCGACCGTATCGGCGCGATCACGGAGGAATATCAATCCTTCTTCGGCAAAGAGAATCTCTATTTCGAACTGATGGATCTGCCGAACGTGACGGGGCAGGCGGAGGTGAATCAGCAGCTTATCCGTTTCGGAAAGGAACTCGGTGTTCCTCTCGTCGCGACCGCCAACAGTCACTACTGTCGTCCGGAGGATGCCGAAGCGCACGACGTGATGCTCTGTATCCAGAAGAATGCGCTCATCTCGGACCCCGGGCGTTTCTCCATGCGCGAATCGGATTTCTCCATGCGACCGTATGAAGAAATGGAGGAGGCGTTCCGCCATGTGCCGGAGGCGCTCACGAACACGAAGACCATTGCCGACCGCGTACATGTCGATTTTCAATTCGGCAAGCATCAGCTTCTCAGGTTCCCGGTGCCGGGCAGCATGTCCGAGGAGGAGTACCTGACAAAACTCTGCGATGAGGGTTTCAAGGCGCGGTACCCGAAGCCCCGTCCCGAGCACCGCGATCGGTTGCAATACGAGCTCGGCATTATCCGGCAAACGGGATTCTCCGGGTACTTCCTGATCGTCGCCGACTTCGTGAATGAAGCGAAGAGACGTGGGATTTCGGTCGGCCCCGG
>JBBTTQ010000008.1:0-25772 GCA_038064175.1 Patescibacteria group bacterium | reverse complement strand
TCGCCCAGGATCTCTTTGGTGAAAGAGTACGGAAGCGTGAACGGGGGGCGCCCGATCGGCCGGTTTTGGGAACGCGTGAGACCGTCAGCATCGCGGGGGATGGCGTGAATGTGGAGGTCCTCTGCGCCATCGATCCCTCGCATGAGCGCACCGTGTTTTCTCCCGAGCTCATCCGGGAACTCAGACGGGCAGGCGGCGCCGAAGTGCAGGACTTGGAGGAGAAACGGTACCTCGTGAAGCTCGTGCTCAAAGGTAAAAAAATCCAGACGGTGATTGAGGAAGGAAGCAGTCCGTACGATGACGCCCGGGCTGTCATCGGACGCAGAGACTTAATGGGGTTCCTCATCGATCCCGGGAAGCAGCGGGGGGAAACGCGCACGGTGGTGACCGTCAAAGAAGACCTTCGCGCGATCGATCGGGCCATCGCCCAGGTCGATCGCGTACTTCTCGTTCTTAAGTTTGTACGGCCGAAAAATCTGCTCACAGAGCGGCAGAAACTGGAGCGGGACAGGACGTATAACCCCGTTTTTGAGTACGGAGAACTCCCCGAGGGGCTCCGGGAAAGTGAGCGGCGCCTCGCCTCCATCATGCTGGACGATTCTCCACTCGGTGTGCTTTTTGAAAAGAAGCGCCGGGAGCTCCTCACGCGGATCTCGCTCCTGCGCGCACGGGGCAATGCCATGCGCTTCATGGAGGCCTCCTTCGCTCTCTACGGATCCCCGAGCGCGGCGCTCCTCTCGCATGCGCACTCCTCTCTGGCTTCCCGTCTGGCGTGTGATCTTCCTGCAGCGGAGGGGAAATCCCTGGCAGCCGAAGAGGCCGCGCAGGTTTTTTCGGAAGCGCTCGCGCGGTATGGCATGCACGAATGGCAGGTGCAGGTACGTCCGCGCGTTGTCTCCGATTGCGCTATCGGCCGCAAGCGCGTGTACCTGCGTCAGGGGGCGCGGTTCAGCGAAGCGCGTCTGCATGCCCTCATTGCCCATGAGATCGAAACCCATGCCTTGACTCAGGAGAACGGCGAGCGTCAGCCGTTTCGACTGCTCCAGACGGGTTGCGCGAACTATCTGGATACCCAGGAAGGACTTGCCATCTTCAGTCAGAATCGCGTCCTCTCCCTTTACCACGAGAAGCGGTATGACGCTGCCAGCAACGTGCTTGCCGTTGCGTTCGCATTGACGCACTCGTTTGCGGACACGCGCGCTTACCTGGAGGAGATACTGGGCTATGCGCCCGACCGCGCGCTGACGAAAACCATCCAGTACAAACGTGGCATGAACGATACGCACGAACCCGGATGTTTCACCAAAGATCTGGTGTACTTCCGCGGATTCCGCGCGATTGAACATTTTGCGCAGGGGGGCGGGGATCTCAAGCGCCTCTACGTGGGCAAGATCGCCATCGAGGATCTCGAGCTCGTCGAAAAGATTCCGGGGATTCTGCCGCCGCTGATTCTTCCGGAGCATCTGACGAAGACCTAAAAGCTATAAGCTATGAACTGATAGCTTATCGTTCTCTTTTCTCCGACCATTTCACGCGATCCATGGCGGGCACCACTGTCATCCACGTCTGTCCGCGCGCAAAGAGGAGGGGACTGCCGGACTCCTGTTCCAACGTGAACCATGCATCGAAATTCTGTCGCTTCCACGTCGCTTGTATCACCCTTCCTTCCCGGAACAGCACGGCGCGTCCCTGGCCGATGAGGGGAATCCAGAGGCGGCCGTATTCGCTGATGGACGTCACGGGAATCTCCATGATGAGAACGTTTCTGGGCCGCGTATCCGAGGTCATGCCGCCGTTATCCCGGATATAGCCCTGGGAAAAATAATCAAATGTGTAGACGGTATTGTGCGCGGGATTGCTGTAGTCGATCATGATGCTGAGCGCGCCGGAGCCGCGGAGAGCGGCACCGAGCGTGTAGGGCGGCCATTCGACGTGCGCCTGGTGTTCATTCACGAGGAAAAGAACCGCTTTCTCATCCACAAAGAGATTATGCGGCGCGGGAATGCCATCGTCGCGCATGAACTCCTTTGGATACCTGAGTCCGTTGATGGCGGTGAGACCTTCGACGTTCCCGGCACGTTCAAGCGCCTCCGGACTGCCGCCCGCAAAGAGCAGGGGTGTCTTCCAGGGCAAGACGGTTTCGACGAAGTAGGGCCGAAGCGATCGTACGGGGCCCAGGAGTTCGGGGACGTCGTCCACCGCAAAGGTCGCGAGGAAGCGTGTGATGAACCCTTCCACGGGATACTCCTGGATCAGGAGCGCCTTCGGTAGCCCCTGCTGGTAGCGTCTCGCATCCTCATGATTTTCAATGATGACGGAGAAGAGATCGCGTTCCCGCGATCCGAAGGGAAGCAGTCGCAGCCTCGAGAGCACGTCGGAAATACCGCCCCTCTCCCGCGAGTTCCGTCCCCGCGTCGACTCCTGTTTCGCTCCCTGTATGTTCTGAGGACGTGGAACGGACAGAGCGTAGATCACAAAAGCGGTTCCCACGAAGCAGATCACGGCGAGAACAAATCCAGAGAGGAAACGGGAGCGCACAGCAGGTATGGGAAGATTTTATTTCTTCTCTTTCGCGCCGGGAGCGGCGGCCTCCGGAGAACCCGGAGCTGCTCCGCCTTCCCCTTCCTTCGGCGCTTCGCCTTCGGCAGGCACCACTCCCTCCGCAACTTCCACTGCCGGCGGCGGGGCGATCTCTTCCTCCCTGCGCGGTTCCTGAATGAGCGCGAGCACCGTTTCCGGCGTCTCCATGACGGTCACCCCTTTGGGGAGCGTCAGATTGGCAACCGTGACGACATCGTGAAACGCCGCAAGCTTCGCGATGCTCACCGGCAGATCGTGTGGCAGATCACCCGGGAGACAGCGAACGCGGACGTGGTTATGGGAGGCGACGAAAATAGCCCCCAATTCCTTGCACGCCGGAGCTTCGCCTTCGAAGCGGACAGGCACGTGGGTTTCGATCTCCTTCTGCATGTCGACGGCGTAGAAATCCGCGTGGATCTCGCGTCCCGAGACGGGGTCGAAGCTCACATCCTTGAAGAGGACGGGCATGTGGGCGCCGTCCAAATCGAGCTCGACCAAAGTGCTTTCTCCAGCCTGGACGAATGCCTTGTGGAGGGACAAAGCGTCGCACTGGAACTGACGGGTTTGCTTGTCCCGGCCGTAGACGACGCAGGGGACGGATCCGGCGCGGCGAACGCCGCTGGCTTTGAGGCCGGCCGTGCGTGCCGCGACTTTGAGCTTCAATGTGTCCATGGGCGAGGCCAGAGACTACGGGAAAGACCGGGAGAGGTCAATGGCGACGTACTGTAGGTTTTACGGGTTGTGAGTTTACGGGTTTACGCGTTTTCACCTGAGAAAATGGCATAACTCGAAACCAGTACACTCGTCACCCGGAACTACGTTCGGATTCCCCATTTATGGAAATACCGGACCGCACTCGCGATATGGGCTCGTCCGGTTTTTTTCAGCAGCATTTGCAGGGCATTCATTTCACTCAAACGCCTCTTTCTATCGAGACCGACCGCTTGCGGGAAATACAGAACGCGTTTCCCGGCTTTCCAGCACGCCCTGCAGAGATCGATGTCTTCGAAGAAGAGGAAGTACCTGGGATCAAATCCTCCGATCTTCCGATAGAGATCAGCGCGCATCAAGAGGCATCCCCCCACCACCCAATCCGTTTCGCGTTCCAGATCTTGCGAGTGATCGAGTCCCAGATAGCGGCGCATGCGACCCGGGAATGCGCCCCGCAAAAACGTTCGTTTGATCACGACATCGAGCGGGCGGGGGAACGCTCTGGCCGACAGACGGACGGACGTATCCTCATGCATCAGTTTGGGCGCGAGAATGCCGATCGCAGCATCGGATTCCATTTTTTCGACCATCATCGCGACTGCCTCCGGCTGCAATTTCTTGTCGGGATTATTCATGAGGATGTATTTCCCGCGCGCCTGACGGATGCCTGCGTCGTAGCCGCGTCCGAATCCGAGATTATTCGCGGTTTCCAGGACCCTGATTCCCTCGATTCCTTTGAGATGGCTTCGGAGAATGCCAATGGAATCATCGTCGGAGTGATTATCGATGATGAGAATTTCCATGTTCGAAATGATGGTCTGTCTTCGGAGCGCCTGCACGCACTCCACGGTTTTGAGTCCTGCGCGAAAGTTCAGAATAACAGCCGATACCAGTGGAGGGGATTGCACCGGAGTCAGTGTAGCACCGCTTCAGGGAGGGGTGTTAATATGATATCATTAACCAATATGGATCGGGCTTGAATTTTCGAGAGACAACGCGCGCCCCGCAGCTGCCGTGTCCAAATCCATGTCATACGGCTTCGCGAAATGCATAGTAACGATTTGTTGCTCCCCATTATCTTTTGATGGCGGCGAAGCGGTATCGCTACGCCGCTATTAGTGTGGCTTTCGGAGGAAGTTCGTAGCATTGTAATCGTGAAGCCGTATCATAATTTCCCCATGCTCCGGTCAGAAGACAAACAGCGGCAGCATCTCTTCAGGAGCCGGATCGCCGCATCTCCCGCCGGCCCCGGCGTCTACCGGTGGCTCGATGCATCGGGCTCCGTCCTCTACGTCGGCAAAGCGAAAAACGTGCGGAACAGGCTTCGCAATTACCTCCAGAAGAACGACAAGGGTCCATGGAAGGAGGCGCTCATGAAACAAGCGCATGATTTTGACGTGACCCTCACGCATACCGAGCTCGAAGCACTCGTGCTCGAGACGAATCTGATCAAAGAGCTCCGGCCGAAATATAACGTCCTCATGAAGGACGGCAAAAATTATGTCTACGTCCGGATATCGGGGGATCCCTATCCCACGGTCGACGTCGTCAGAAAGATGGACCCGTCCCCGCCTGAGCGCAGTCGGGTAGGCGAAGGCGGCCGGGCGGGTGGGAACAAGGCAAAGTACTTCGGTCCGTACCTGAGCGCCTGGGAAACCCGGAGGATGCTGGATCTCCTGCATGAGTTTTTCCCGTTCCGAGCTTGCCGTGAGTCTCTGGAGAGATTGAACAAAGAGGAAAACAGGGAAAAAAAGGCAAACAGGGCAAAGGGCGCCCTTCTTGTCTCCCGTGCCCTTCGTCCATGCCTTGGCCATCACATCGGCCAGTGCATCGGGCTCTGCGTTGCGGCCGTCTCCGGAGAGGAATATCGATCGCGCATCGCACAGATCGCGCGCTTCTTCAAAGGAGAGTATGGACCGGTGAAAGAGCGCATTAAAATCCTCATGCGGGAAGCGGCCGAAGAACGGAAATTCGAGCGTGCGGCGCATTTGCGCGATGATTTGAAGATCGTTGAAGGTCTGGAAGAGGAGCAATGGGTGTCGGATCCCTCCATGGGCGACGCCGACTTTATCGGGGTCGCGCTCCTCTCCTGTCGCGCGCACGTTTGCATATTCATTCAGCGCGGCGGCAAAGTCATCGGCGAGCATTGCTCTGCACTCGCGGGATCGGCGGCGACAACTTCGGATGTCCTTGAGCAATTTCTGCCGCAGTTCTATGAATCGGTGAGCGACATCCCGGATACCCTCCTCGTGCCCGAGGAATTTTCGGAGCGGGGACTCTTCGCGGAATACCTCTCGCTCCAGAAAGGCCGCAAAGTCACAATTGCCATTCCCGAGCGCGGAAAAAAATCGCATCTGCGGGAGCTCGCGGAAAAGAATGCGCTTGCGAAGGCGAAGCAGGGGGAGGCCAAGTGGGAGGCGGATGCCAGGAACACCCAGGAAGCGATGCAGCAATTGCAATCGCTCCTGAAACTTCCGGCCGCCCCCGAGCGGATCGAGTGCTACGACATCTCGCATCTCGGCGGCACCGAGACCGTCGGGAGCATGGTGGTCTTCAGGAACGCGAAGCCCGCCAGGGATCACTACCGGTCGTTTGCAATCCGAACGATGAAAGACGGCGAGGTCGATGATTACAAGGCTCTGCGGGAAGTTCTCAAGCGCCGCATGCGGTATTTGAAATATGATCTCAAAAAAGAAGAGCAGGCCTGGAAGAAGAAAGGAGTGACGTTCGCAAGAGCGAAAAAATCCGAGCAGGCCATAATCGAGGCGGTGCACGCCGCTCATCCGTCGGAAATGAGTGCGCACATGATCGACTACCGTCAGTATACGGTCGCGCGCGTGGATGGGGAGATCGTCGGATTCGGCAGATTGTTCCGGCATCCGAAAAACATTCTGGAATTAAAATCGGTCTGGATCGCGGATGCCCGGAGAGGCAACAGGCTCGGACAATTCATCGCGCGCAAAATCCTCCATGGCGTAAAGAAGGGCAAAGTGTACGTCATCATCACCCCGGCTCTCGAGGAGTACTACGCCGAGATAGGATTTCGCTCTATCCGGGAAGCCCCGCCAGCGCTGATACAGGAAATGAAAGAGGAGAAGGAAAAATTTCCGGAAATATCCGACGGCATTGCGATGGCGTACGAAATTTCCAGAAACAAGATTGATCCGTCCTTCACGATGGAGCCGAGCCTCATCGTCGTCGACGGCGGCAAGGGCCAATTGAGCGCGGCACTCGAAGTCCTCAGGGAGTCCGGTGCCAGCATTCCCGTCATCGGTCTCGCCAAACGGGAAGAGGATGTGTTTCTTTCTGGCAAGCCGGATCCCGTGCCGTTCCCCAGGGACGCCCCCGCGAAATTCCTGCTCATGCGCCTCCGGGACGAAGCGCACCGCTTCGCGAATTCGCTCCGCGAGACGCGAGGAGCAAAAAGGTCGGTTCGGTCGGCGCTGGACGGGATTCCGGGTATCGGGCCGCAAACGAAGAAAGAGCTCCTGGAACGGTTCGGCGCCGTTTCTGGAGTAAAGGAGGCGGGTGATCGGGAGCTCCGAAAGATTCTTTCGGAGGAGCAAATCCGGGAGCTGCGGGCACGCCTTTGAAGTGCGAAAGGCAAAGTACAAAATCTTTGTACTTCGCACGTTGTACTTTGCACTTTTGGCAAGGGGACCCTTTTGACTCCGATCCATAAAGAATTACAATAGGTCCCTATGAAAAAATTCTCCCTCCTAATCGGTGCGCTCGGCGGCGCGCTCGGCGGCTACCTTCTGAGCAACACGAAACTGCGCGAAGGACTCCTCGACGCGAAAGACCCCGAGCACGCCGCGAAGCTGCTCGCCAAGCACCTCAAGGATGACGGTAAGAAGATCGCAAAAGAGGCGCAGAATTTTCTCGAGAGCAAGGAAGTGCAGAACAATATCGCCAAAGCCAGGAAGTTTGCGGCGAAGAAGATGCATGAAGCGAAGAAACAGGTAGGGGTTTTTGTGAAACAGGGAGGCGACCGGGCCGTGTCCGCCATGAAGAAAAAAGTAGGGTCTGCAAAGAGCAAGTCTCGGGCGAAGAGCCACGGTTTTACGTCGGAGGAGGTCGCGTGACGAAGTTACCGGTTACTGGTTCCAGGAAATCTTCAAACATCTCCTCAACCGCCGAGATCAAATCATAGATTACAATGACCGGTGGCGGCTGAGGAGCTGGATTGTGTGAAAAAACAATCCATTGCGGATATCATAATAATTCTGCATAAGTTTGCAATATTTTTGCTGCGGAAAGCTGATTTTTGCCCTTGCCAGCAACCTAAAAGCCGCTAGCATACAGGCGGGCTCCTCGAAATACCCCCTCGGAGGACTGCCCAATTTTTGTATGAAAAAGCGAATGTCCGCTCGCCGCTCACCGCTCACCGCTCGGTACATCATCGTCACGGGAGGAGTCTGCAGTTCACTCGGGAAGGGAATCGCAGTGAGTTCCATCGGCGCCATCATGAAGGCGTGCGGTTTCAAAGTGTCCGTCCAGAAACTCGATCCCTATTTGAACGTGGATCCCGGGACGATGAGTCCGTTCCAGCATGGCGAAGTCTTTGTAACGGATGACGGAGCGGAGACGGACTTGGACCTCGGTCATTATGAGCGATTCATCGACGAGCCCATGAGTAAGCTCAGTGCAGTCACGACGGGCCAGATCTATCAGAGCGTTCTTTCCAAAGAACGGCAGGGTGAATTCCTCGGGAAGACCATCCAGGTCGTTCCGCACATCACCGATGCCATCAAGAAGCGCATGAAGGAAGCAGCCGAGAAGAGCGGAGCGGAGATCATGCTCGTCGAGATCGGCGGCACGGTGGGGGATATCGAAGGCGAGCCGTTCCTCGAAGCCGTCCGCCAGATGCGTTCAGAGATGGGAGGGGATCACGTCTTTCACGTGCACCTCACGCTGCTTCCGTACCTTGTGGCTAGCAAAGAACTTAAGACCAAGCCGACGCAGCTCTCCGTCCGCGAACTTCGCCGGATCGGTCTCCAGCCGGATATGATTCTCGCGCGTGCGGACTTCAAGATTCCGAATGATCTCCTCGATAAGATCAGCCATTTCTGTGGGGTGGAGCGCAGAGCCGTCATCCCCGCGCCCACCGTCCACTCCATTTATGACGTTCCGGTCAATTTCCAGGCGTTTGGCATGGCGGAGATCATCGCGGAGAAGCTGGATCTCGTTTCCGTGAAGCCGGATATGAAGAAGTGGATCAAAGGAGCGAAACGCCACGAGGAGGCGAAAGAGGAGATCCCCATTGCGATCGTCGGAAAGTACACGCATCTGGATGATGCGTATCTCTCCGTGATCGAATCCATCAAATCCGCTGCCGTGTTTGAGAAGCGGCACGCAAAGATCGTCTGGATCGATTCCGAAAAACTCGAAGCGAAGGACAAGGAGACGTGGGAACGGCTCCGTTCCTGCGCAGGCGTCGTCGTCCCCGGGGGGTTCGGCAAGCGCGGCATCGAGGGGAAGATTTTAGCCGCTCGCTATGCGCGGGAGGAACAGATTCCGTATCTGGGTCTCTGTCTGGGGGCGCAGCTCATGACCATCGAGTTCGCCCGTCACGCATTGAAGGATCCCAAGCTCACGAGCGAGGAATTCGACGAGGAGGGGAAGCTCTCCCGCGACAAATACGTCGTGCATTTCCTTCCCGGTCAGCACAAGGACAAGGACAAAGGCGGAACGCTCCGTCTCGGCGCGTATGTCTGCGAGTTGAAGAAAGGAACAAAGGCCTGGGAAGTCTACGGGAAGAAATCCGAAGTGTCGGAGCGGCATCGTCACCGCTACGAATTCAACAATTCTTTCAAAGACCGACTGGAGAAAAACGGTCTCATTTTCTCAGGGCTATGGCCGAAAACCGGTCTTGCGGAAATCGTGGAACTCAAAAATCATCCTTTCATGATGGGCAGTCAGTTCCATCCGGAGTTCTTAAGCCGCCCGCACCGGCCGCATCCGCTCTTCGCGGGATTCATGAAGGTGGCTGTGGAAGGTTCCAAATGAGTTTGGAACGAGATTTTTGGCTACAATTGGAGGAAAATTACCAAAAGTCACAAACAACAAACAAATTTCCAATTTACAATGAACCAATGACCATTCAGCATTTTTGCTTTGAAAATTTGTAGGGGGAAATTTGTAGGGCAAGAATATTCTTGCCCTACAAATTTCCCCTCCTTCCTCTAGAAGCTATTGGCTAAAAGCTATAAGCTCATTTCGTGAACCTCTCCCAAACCATCCTCGGCGTCACCTTTGAAAATCCCACGGTGCTCGCTTCGGGGATCATGGGCATCACGGCTTCGAGCTGGCGATTCGCGGCGAAGAACGGGGCGGGCGCGATCACGACGAAGTCTCTGTGGCTTCGAGAACATAAAGGTCATCCGAATCCGACGATCATTTCGACAGCTCACTGGACGCTCAATGCCGTGGGTGTGCCGGATGCCGGTCCCGAGAAGGCGCGGGAGGAGATCGGCAGTTTCATGCAGGACAAGCCGGTTCCGCTCATCGCAAACATCATTGCGGATTCGGTCGAAAATTTCGCAAAGACCGCCGAGGAGATCCTGCCGCTCAAACTCGATTTTCTGGAGGTCAACATCAGCTGCCCAAACGTGGAGGACGAATTCGGGAAACCCTTTGCCTGCAGCGCGCCGGATGCCGCGCGGGTGACGAAAGCGGTGAAAGCCGTGAGCAAAAAAACCCCGGTCTTCATAAAATTATCTCCAAACGTCGACAATATCGGCGCCATCGCTCGCGCATGTGCGGAAGCAGGAGCCGACGGATTTACCGCCATCAACACGGTGGGCCCCGGCATGGCCATCGACCTCCGGAGCCGCATGCCCATCCTCGCAAACAAAGTCGGGGGACTCTCCGGTCCCGGCATCAAGCCTATCGCCGTGAAATGCATCGCAGATGTGTACGCCGCGACGGACGGGGAACTTCCCATCATTGGTACGGGGGGCGTGTATACGGGAGAGGACGCTTTGGAGCTGATCCTGGCAGGAGCCAGCCTCGTCGGTATCGGGACAGCTCTTGGTGAGCGAGGCGTCGATACGTTCGCAAAAATATGCGAAGAAATGCAGCTCTTCTGCACCAACGAAGGGATTGATGATATCGCCGATCTCGTTGGTGGCATGCATCGTGAGCTCGCATCGCGAGGGCAAGCACTCAAAAAAAGTTCTTCCTCCAACATCGCATTATGACGCAGGTCGCGCTTCAATCCAGGCTTCCCCGCACGTACCGGATCAAATCCATCAAACAGGAAACCGAGATGGTCCGCACGTTTACGTTCGACGGCTCCTTAGGAGCCAAACCCGGCCAGTTCGTCATGGTATGGCTTCCGGGAGTCGACGAAGTTCCCATGAGCGTTGCCGAGGACGACGGCGCTGTTACGAAGCTTACGTTCTTCGCGGTGGGGGACATGACGAAAGAGCTTGCGACCAGGAAGGGAGGGGATTTGGTGGGGTTACGCGGCCCGTTTGGGACGTTCTATGAATGGAAACCGGGGGAGCACATCGTTCTTGTGGCCGGCGGCTACGGCGCCGCGCCCATGTATTTCGTTGCGAAGGAAACCGTTTCGCATGGTTGTACGATGGAGGTGATCGTCGGCGAGCGCAGCAAGGAGCATCTGCTCTACCTCAAAGAACTGGAATCCCTTCCGCATGTCTCCCTGCACGTCGCAACCAATGACGGCTCCGTCGGTCACAAAGGATTGAATACGGAGGTATTGGAAAAATTGCTTGAGGCTTGTCAGTCGAAGGATGACGGGCAGACGGAAAAGGAAGGGAAGGCACCCTCCTTCGCACCTCTGGAGCTTCGGAAGGGCAAGCAAAAGACAGGAAAGGCAAAATCTTCTGATGCTGTCGATCAGGTATTTGCTTGTGGACCGGAGATGATGCTCAAGCGTGTATCGGAAATCACTGCACACTACAAAGTACCGTCCCAACTCTCTCTGGAACGGTACATGAAGTGTGGGTACGGACTCTGCGGGAACTGCGTCGTCGATCCCCTCGGCATCCGCCTCTGCTGCGAGGGGCCGGTCGTGAAGAACGAAACCTGCGTGAACATCACGGAATTCGGGAAATACCATCGTGATGCTCTGGGAAAGAAACATCTTTTTGGTGAAAAGACATAAGTCCTCCTCTCTGTCTTTTCTGTCCTCCACTGGAAGAGGAGGATGCTTGTCCTCTATTCTTTCCGCATGCCCTTGAAAAGATCAATACTTATTATCGGTTCGGATCGTCTGTGGGAAGAGGAGCAATTACTGATCGAAGCCGGCAATGCGGGATACGAAGCGGATTTCATCACGGCCGCATCCGTCACCATCACCGTAGGGCAGCGCGAAGCCGACCTGCTTCTCCGGGGAAAGAGCATTCGCGAGCGCTTCCGGCGGAGCCGGGTCCTCTTCCGGCGCTCTCGCGGAGCCGAGGATACGATGTCGACCCTTGCTCTTCTGGCGCGCCATTGGAAAGTTCCTGCGACCGATTCCCCGGTCAGCATTCTGACGAACATCAATAAAGCGCTGTCCATGCCGCCTCTGACCTTACACGAACTTCGGCACATCGCCACGAGCTTCCTGCAAACAGAAAGCGCCGTGTCCGCATCCTTTTCCGCGCTTTCTCTTCCGCTTCTCATCAAGCCCGCACGTGGCCGGCATGGAGAGGGCGTCCGGATTCTCCGGTCGCGGGAAGAACTGGAACAGGCTCTCAACAATATCCAGGAGGATATGCTTCTCCAGGAATACCTGCCGATTGATGAGGAATTCCGCGCGTTCGTCGTCGGCAACCGATCGCTCGGCGTCATCCGGAAGATCCCCCCGGAAGGGTCGGTCGTTGCCAACTATGCGGCAGGCGCCCGGTTTGTTCCGGCAGAGCTCCCCGCTTCGATCGAACGGGAAGCGGTGACGGTCTGTCATCAGCAGGAGATCGACATCGGCGGAGTGGATATTGCCCGCGTCGGCGACCGTTACCATCTCCTGGAAGTGAACCGTTGTCCCGAGTTCAGAGCCTTCATGGCCGCCACGAAGGTGAATGTTGCGCAAAAGATCATCGAATTCTTACCGGAGAAAGACGCATGTTTTTCCTGACCATACCGCACTGCAGCGTGCATATTCCTCCGGAACTTCAACCCCGTTTGAATCCCGAAGCGAATCTGCGCGCCATGGCGGAGCCGGGTCTGGATCTGCTCTTCGCATTGCCCGGGGTCGAAACGGTCGCAGGCGACGTGCATCTTTCCGTCGTGAATCTCAACCGGAGTCGTGACGACATCAATCCCCGGACTGGCGATCCGTATCCCGAAACGCTGTCTCAGAATGTTCTCGCCGACTTTCACGGAATGCCGCTGTATCGCGCAGACGCGGAACATTCTCCCGTTGAACGAAAGAATTTTCTGCAACTCTATTACGATCCTTTTTTCGTCGCGGTGGACCGCCTCGTCGCCTCCGGTCGTTATGCATTTTTTGTCGACATCCATTCCATGAACGAAGATTCCACAAGCTACGTGTCCAAGACGGATAGCCTCGGCGGTCGACCGGACATGTGCCTCGGCAATGACGGTGATCCCGCGGGGGAGGCGCATTCGGACGGAATGCCTCTGACGTGTCCTGCGCCGTTCATCCGGAACATGGCGGCCATGCTGACGGAGAAAGGGTACCGCTGCGCGCTCAACGATCCCTTCCGCGGGGGGTACATTATCCAGACGTACGGTTCCCGCATTCCCTGTCTGCAGCTGGAGATGTCGAAGCGGCTCTTTATGACGGCTGACAACGGCGAGTGCGTCGCAGACCGTTTGCGCGCCTTGGGACGGCATCTCTCTCAAGTTTTTTCGGCAATGGATCGGCAGAGGGCTGGATGACATTGATCCGCCTTTGCCGGTTTCCCATGAACGCCGATCGGCCTGGTCTTTTTGTATATGTGCGGCAAGAGCGGTATGATCGACCTATGGATGTCACGGATCTGATCGTAACGGGTTACTCGGTTCTTACGGTGCTGGGACAGGGGATACTGTTGATCTTGCTGTGGTTTCTCCTCTTCGCGCCCGAAGCGACGTTCCTCCGATGGGCGCGGGCTCATGCTCTTCCGTTGATGCTCGTTGTCGCGGTGCTCGGCACGCTCGGAAGCCTGTATTTCTCCGAAGTTGCCGGTTGGACGCCCTGCAAATTCTGTTGGTATCAGAGAATTTTTCTCTACCCACAAGTCATTCTCCTCGGCATTGCGCTCATCCGCCGTGATCGGGCGGTCGCTTCGTACGTTCTTGTTCTTTCCTGCATCGGGCTTCTGATCGCACTTCTGCATTATAAGGAACAAGTTGTGGCGATGCTGTTTCCGCCCGACGCGCTTGTGCCGTGTGATGAAACGGGAGTTTCCTGCGCGCGGACTCCGTTCTTCCACTTCGGTTATATCACGATCCCGATGATGGCGGCGACGGCCTTCGCTCTGAATATCGCAGGAAGCGCGCTCCTTCTGCAGAAGCGAAAGCTGTAAAGGTCCGCATCTTCTGCCACGAGGTGACGGGCTTTTTTTCTGGCGCTACGCTGTGTCCATGGTTCTTCTCGACATCCTCATCATCGGAATGCTCCTCCTGATCGTGACGATCGTCATCACGGCGCTGGGACATCTGTGGGTGGCGACACCCTTCGTTCCGACCGCGACGAAAGTCGCCGAAGCCATGATCGATTGCGCGGAGTTCAAAGGAAATGAAACGGCGTATGACCTGGGGGCGGGGGACGGAAAGATCCTCATCCATGCCAAGCGCAGATTTCCCGGAATTACGGCAAAGGGGTATGAGATCGCACTCGGCGTATGGTTCTTCGGACTCATCCGCATTTTTCTTTCGCGCACGGGAGCGCAGCTTTTCTGGAGAGACGCCCTGAAGCAGAACCTGCGCGACGCCGATGTTATTTTTCTCTACCTTCTGCCGCACATGATGCGGCGCTGCGCGGAGAAATTTGACAGGGAACTCCGGCCCGGCACGAAGGTCATCTCCCATGCATTTCAATTTCACGGAAAGGAACCTATGGCGCAGCATGTTATTCCCGTCGGGCGCTCTCAGAAGAAAGTATTCGTGTATCAGTGGTGATGCGCCGAAGGAAACCTGGAAGGTTTCCTTCGGCGAGCCGTCCTTCCGGCAAGGTGGCCGCTCCAGTCCGGCAAAGCCGGACTTCGTGGGAGTTATGTGATTGCATGCTCAATAATAACTTTGGATGTAGGAGCGGGTCTTCCCTGCCTGCCGGCCGGCATCGTTTTTAGCGAATGCTGCGGCCTGCGTTTTTGCCAAAAAATCAATAATCCAAAAAGAATTGCATAGCTCGAAGGCAAAAACCATTTCCCGAATGTCGGCACCGGAATGGACGCGTATGGAATAGCAGACAGGATCTCCGCCGTGCGGATAATGAATTCCAGGCAGCCGAATGCGAGGAAAGCGACAAGTTGGCCGAGTGGGAAAGAGAGGATACTCACCATCGTTCCGAGAAACCCGAGCAGCATGGAAGCGGGGATTACGAGCGAAACGAGTGCGTTTGCGACGGGAGCAATGAGTGAAAAAGAGCCGAAGATGACCATGAGGAGCGGGGCGGTCATGATTTGCGCCGCGATCGTTGCGAGAATCGCTTCGCCGAAGACGGGCGGAAGGGGAATGCTGTCTTTGAGCGGCACCGCGATCTCCGCGATGCCGACGACGGCGAGGAACGAGAGCTGAAATCCCGCGTCATACCAGAGGAATTTGGGATTCCACGCCAGCATGAAAAAGAGCGTCCAGAGAATGAGGAGCCGCGTCTCTGGGATGCGTCCGCTCCCCAGCGCGAACGCGCCGAGGAGCCCCATAACGGCGGCGCGGGTGACGGATGCGCCCGCTCCCACGATCAGAACAAAGGAAACAACCGCAAGGAGCAGGGGAACGATCCGGTACCGGAGCGGTACGAAGAAGAGCAGGAGTCCGATGCAGGTGATGACGATCGTGATGTTCTGTCCGGAGATGGCGATGATGTGCGACAGTCCCGTCCGGTTGAAATCCAGAAGCAATGCTTTCGGCAAACCCCGTCTCGAACCCGTGAGGAGTCCCGCGAGCAGCGAGGTGTGCGGTTCGGGGATGAGTTTCTGGATCTGGCGCTCGAAGCGGCGCTTCAGAGCGAACAGAATTGCGAGGAAGCGATGCCCGTTCCCGCCTGAAATTTTTTCGATCTCCGCGCGCGGCATCACGCTGTAGATCGAGACGCGGCTCAGGTATCGGTCGTAGGCGAAATCATCGAACGGCTTCGGTTTTTCCAAAGTGCCCGATGCCACGATTTCATCCCCGTACGAAAATTCCGGCCAGCCGAAGAGGTGGCTTAAAAGCACTCGGCCGTGCACCGGTATTTCCTCTCCATCAAGGCGGATGTGGGCGGTTTCGACCGTGTAGTGGGTCCTAAGCGGTCTCCTGTCCGGGTCATCGACGATGAATCCGTGGAGGACGATCGACTGCTTCGTTGCGTACGTATCGATGGTCGTGGAGTCCGGCACATGCGTCGTGCGGGCAACGGTGAGGATGGCGAGTGCGATGCCACAGGCGGAGGCGAGTCCCATGCATCCGATCCCTCGGAGCGGTTTTGGGATGCAGAGGAAAACCGCTCCGAGAGCGACGGAGCCGAGTACGATCCAAAGCGCTGTGGGATACAAAGGTTCCTGCCACCAGCGCAGTGCAACAATGCTTCCAAGGAAGGAAAGCAGAAAGCCGTAGGAGAGGAATGAATGAGGCACGCCCGTACCCTACGGAGCTTTTTGTGCGAGCGTAATCCATTCCTCCACGGAAAGTGTCTGAGGGCGTCGATCCGCGGCTACAGAAGCCGCTGAAAGGAGTTCCATCCCTCCGTGGAACGACCCGAGGGTGTTCCGGAGCATCTTCCTCTTCCCGGCAAACGCGATTTTGACCAATCGGAGCAATTTCTCGATCGTTTCGGGGTTTGCGAGGGGTTTTTTGTGGCTCTCGATGTGCAGAATGGCCGAATCGACCTTCGGCGGAGGCAAGAAGGCTGATGGTTTGACCGTGGTTGTGAGTATTGGAGTTCCGAAGAGCGCGATGAGAATCGTGAGGATGCCGGCATTTTCCGTATCGACGATTTTCTCCGCCACTTCCCTTTGGATCAGGAGCGTTGTCGACTGCGGAATGGTTTTGGACTCCAGATACGCATGGCGGAGCAGGGGAGAGGTGATGTGATAGGGAATATTTGCGACGATTTTGTAGGAAGTTGCAGGAAAGGTGATGTGCAGGGCGTTGCCCTGTATGAGGGAAAAATTCGTAGGGGAGGAACGTTCCTCCCCTACGAATTTTTGGAGCAAGGGAATCATCCTGTTGTCAATTTCAATGACCGTCACCTTCCCCGCATATTTCAAAAGTTCCCTCGTGAGCACTCCGATGCCCGGTCCGATCTCGACGATGTGATCTTCTTTTTCGATCCCCGCGGTATCGACAATGGTATGCAGCACATCCTCATCGATCAAAAAATGCTGGCCTAGATCCGTGTTTAACCGAAAGCGATGCCTTGTCAGGAATTGCCGGACATCGTTTTCCAGGGAAGCCATGCACCGGTTCATTCTACACGAAATCTTTGCTCCCTTATTTTTCTCGTATGTCTCTTTCGTCTTTTTCTTCCTCTTGACAGCTCACTTGCGTGATTTACAATGTCCGCACATGCAGCAGCTTGCAGTTTCTTTCGGCGCCTACTGGTACTTCTTCTTTACGAAGGGGGACCTGCGCCGTGACTGAAGCGAACGGAGCGCACGAGCACTTCCCCCTTCATACGGCGGGAGGGTTTTTTGTGTCTTTTATTTCTTTTCTTTCTCTTCCATGGAACAGATTTCTTCCACATCCACTCGATCACAGGTCGAGATACAAACTTTGGTACCCATTCAGGGGGTAGCCGAGGTCGATCGGGCAATTCTCCATCTGGCTCTGCAGAGAGGTCCGCTCGATGTCCTGATGACAAATCTGGCTGATAAAAATCCGGTAGTAAAAACGTTCGGCACAGAAGCCGAGCTCGTCGCTTGTCTTGATACAACTGATGTGAAAAAGCAGGAAACGATTGTTGCAAATGCCGTTCATGCAGCTCGGAAAGCCCTTTGCAGTGCTCTGTCATACATCCTATAACGCTTTCAGCGGTGCGATGCTCAGGGCAAAACTCTTCCTTGTTCCGGAATCGAAGCGGATGTCCACGATATCGCCGCGGCGGGCTAAAATCACTCCCTGTCCGAAAGCCGGGTGCTCCACGCGCGAACCTTCCGTCAGAGCCTCCTGATCGACGGAGAGGTCCGTATCGACGAAGGATAGATCCTGATTGAACTCCACATCCAGCGAGGCTTCCTTCTGTCGGAATGGCTCAACTCCGTTCACTACAGGAGGCTGCAGGTGACTGCCTTCTTCACGCATCGCATTGCCCGCGCTCCAGGCAAAAGCGCTCAGGATATCGTCGCTCCTGCGCTCGGTGACACTGTCCGGGAGATCATCGAGGAAGCGGCTCCCGGCATTCTGCTGCGTCTCGCCCCAGAGCATGCGGCCCCGCGTAAAAAAGAGTTTCAGGTGCGTGCGTGCACGGGTCATGCCGACGTACATCAGTCGCCGCTCTTCCTCGAGTTGTTCCTTGTCGAACATCGAATTGCGATGAGGGAAGATTCCTTCCTCGCATCCGGCGATGATGACGTGCTCGAACTCGAGTCCTTTGCAGAGGTGGAGGGTCATGAGCGTCAGCGCATCGTCCTTCACGTCCTGCAACTTATCCACCTCCGACACGAGCGCGACTTCCTCGAGGAAGCTCGTGAGCGACAGGACGGGCTTGAGCGCGGAATACTTGTACATGACGGAGAGGAGCTCCTGCACGTTCTGCCAGCGATTCTCGCCTTCCTCCGTTTCATCCCTGAGCCAGCCTTCCATGTCGACGGCTTCGAGAAGGTCGCTTGTGAGGGAGGCGACCACTTTCGTTTTGGCGACGTCCTGAAGCCTTTGCATGAGCTCGGTAAATTCCGCGATGCGCGCTCTCACTCCTTCCCCGAGGTTCGGGATTTCGCCGGATCTGAGCAATGTTTCCCAGAGGTTCAATTTTTGTTCCGACGCAAATGCCTGCAGATGGCCGATCGTGGTGTCGCCGATCTTCCGGGAGGGGACGTTCAGGATCCTGAGCAGCGAGAGCGTGTCTCCGGGGTTCAGAATGGCATGGAGATAGGCGAGGATGTCTTTCACTTCCTTCCGAGCGTAGAATTTCACGCCACCGACGATGCGGTAGGGGACGCCCGCGCGCATACAGGCTTCTTCAAAGAGGCGCGATTGGGCGTTCGTGCGGTAGAGGATCACCTGTTCATTGAGGTGGATACCTTTTGCTTTGATCTGCTCCACCGCGCGGATCGCTTCCTCCGCTTCTTTTTGCTCATTTTCCACTTCCTGCACGACGATCTCCGGTCCTTCCTTCCGTTTCGACCACATTTCCTTCTCCGGCCGGTTCGGATTCACTGCGATCACGGCGTTTGCCGCTGTGAGGATCAGCTGAGTGGAGCGGTAGTTCTGCTCCAGCTTCACCTGGAGCGCATCCGGATACTCGCGTTTGAATTCCAGGATGTTTCGGATGTCCGCGCCGCGGAACGCGTAAATGGATTGATCGGGATCGCCGATCACGCAGAGGTTCCGGTGCTTCTGCGCCAGGAGCGAGATGAAGAGATACTGTGCGTGATTCGTGTCCTGGTACTCGTCGACGTGCAGGTACCGCCACGTTTCCTGATAGTGCGCGAGGACTTCGGGCACTTCGTGGAAGAGCCGGACCGTCTCGAGGATGAGATCATCAAAGTCGAGCGCGTTCGCTTCCTTCAATGCGTCCTGATACTTCTCTTATGAGCGGATCACTTGCTGCATGTGGGCAGTCGTCGCATCCTTCGCGGCCGCCCGCGGACTCACGGCCTCCGCCTTGAAACGCCCGATGTAGCCGAGCGCCGCGCGTGGTTTCAGTTCTTTCTCGTCGATGTGGAGGGCTTTGAGCGCTCCTTTCATCAATTTCTCCTGATCGTCCGCGTCGTAGATCACGAACGACCGGTCACGACCGATCCGTTCGATGTCGCGGCGGAGAATCCGGACGCAGACAGAGTGAAATGTTCCCATGACGGGGAGCCTGCCTTGCCCGCTCCTGCCGAAATCGAGCTCCGTGCCGTCCGCGATCTTGAGAAGCCGCCGGATCCGCTCCTTCATCTCCGTTGCCGCTTTGTTCGTGAACGTCACGGCCAGGATCTGCCACGGTGCCACTCCTTTCTCCATCAAGTGAGCGATTCTGTGCGTGAGAGCGCGCGTTTTTCCGGAGCCAGCACCGGCTATCAAAAGGACGGGGCCGTCCGTATGCATCGCGGCCTGCCGCTGCGGCTCGTTCAGGTTGGCCAGGATGGGATCGACGGTTAGTTTCACCAAGGCATCATAGGTGAAAAAATGGAGGGGAGGAACGTTCCTCCCTTACAATTTTTACAGTTTCTTATTTATGAGTTACTGCCATCTTCTTGGCCGCATTTTTCGTGGCGACTTCCTCAAATATTTCCTCAACAGGAGGTTCGATCAATATTCCCTCTTCAGATCGCAGTTCCTCGATCTTGGTAAATTGCCGGTCCAGCAGACGCTCGCGTTTACCCGTCAAATCTTCATACCCCTTGTGAACGAGTTCAAAGCGTTCCTTCACGGTCTGCATCTGGTCTTTGAATTTCTCCCACTGCTCCCGAAATGCGCGGAAGAGCGTCTGCATTTCGCCGGTTTTCTTCTCCATGCTGAAGCTGTCGATGGATTGGCGGATGACCGCGAGAATGGCGTAGAGACTCAAGGGTGAGCAGAGGATGGTTCGCGCTTTCATCGCGTCGTCCACGAGGGTGCGATCAATCTCGTTAATAAAGGAGAAGACCTGCTCATTCGGAATGAAGAGGAGCACATAGTCCACGGTGTTCTCCGCAGAGTTGATGTAGTCGCGCGTTTGCACCTCCTTGATGCGATTTTTCACGTCTGCGAGAAATTTCTTCCGCGCATCGTCGCGCTCTTTGTCTGTTTTTGCCTCCGTGTAGAGCTGGTAATTGTTGAAGGGGAACTTCACATCCATGTTCAGCTTCAGATTCTTCGGCAGGAGAAAGGTGAAATCCGGCTTGGAGCCCGCTTCCAGTTTTTTCTGCTTGATGTAGTTGATGCCTTCGACAAGTCCGGAGAGACGAAGGACGTCTTCGGCCATCCGCTCGCCCCACTGCCCCCGGCCGCTGTTGCTGCTGAGAGCGGTTTTCAGACTGTTCGTTGCCGTCTGGAGATCCTTCGTTACCTCCGCGGCCTTCTGCAGTCGCTCGTTTAGTTGTCCGAACTTCTGTTCGCGATCTTTTTCCAGTTCCTGCACCAGCTCTTCCACTTTCTCGAGTTCCTCCTTCATGGATTTCAAAGTGCCGTCGATCACTTCCTTCTTGCCGGAGAGCTTTGTCTCCGCAAGATGCAAAATACCCTCCACCTGCTTCGCCATCGTCTTTGCGGAAAGGGATTCTGCTACGGATTCGAGATCTTTCGCCGAGCGCCGGGAAACGAAGTACATCAGCGCTCCTCCAATGCCGAGTCCTATGAGCAGTCCGAGTATAAAATCCATGGATGGAATGGTAACAGAGAAGAGCCGGGTCCGAACCTCGTTCGAGGAAGGGCTTGCCCTGAGTGTATCGAAGGGAGCCTAGTCGAAGGGTGTACAGATGTCCACTATTCTTGCTTGCCCCGCACCTATTTTTGGCGGTTCTTCATCACGAAACAATTCTCCAGGTGCGGCGGAATGACTCCTCTTCTGAACTGCATCAAAACCTTGCATTCCGGCATAAGAATACTATACTCTGAGTCCCATCTATCCAGGAAGGCGAGGCCTGTCCGTCGTAGATCCCGCGAAGCGGGACGAAGGTGGATCGTCGCTTCTCCTCTCCGTCCCCATTCTCTTTTATGTCGCTCAAGCGATCTCACAAAAAGACGATTATCACCAAAAATCGCACGCATGCGAAAGATACCGGTTCCCCGCAGGTCCAGATCGCCATTTTGACGAAGGAGATCGGCCGTCTCACCGAACACCTGCATGCTCATAAGAAAGACCACTCCGCACGCAGAGGCCTCCTCGGCAAGGTGGCGCATCGCAGGAACCTCCTGAATTACCTCCGCATGAACAAGCCGAACCAGTACCAGGAGGTCATCGAGAAGCACGGACTCAAGAAGTAAATCGAAGCCGGCTACTTGACATAATATAGTTTTAAGTGTTTAGTTTGAACAATGCTTGAAAAACCTTCATCTTCTACAGGCTCCCGCATCGATCGTTCGGAATGGATCGAGAGCGGCATTCGTGCCGGTGCCATTGCCGGCATGATCGCGATCTTCGCCGGTGTTTTTTACAAAATCGGTATGCACGAGTCCAAAGTACCTACGTTCCCTAAGGCAGCTATGAAGCCGATTACTCCCGGTCCGTCCTCACATTACAAAGATATCGGAGATGGATGGCTCGAAGAACAAGTGGAGGATTTCCAGGAACCGGCCTTCCGCAAGCGCGTTACTGATACGGAAGGTGCATTGCCAGCTCCTGAAAGTTGGAAACAGAGAATACTGGTACCCGGGTTTCTATTCGAAGATTGGGAACCGAAGGATGTCGAAATCCGAAATACAGATCACGGAAGAACCATCGAAGGGTAGGTGAAAAGGAGAAGGCCTTTCCTTTTGCCAAGAATCGTGTACACTGGCCGTACGTTCCTTCCCTCCGCCGCTCTCTTACTTCATCTGGGTTTACGTTGGAAATGCTCTTTCAGACGCGCCCTGCATGCACGAGGCGCTCCCCATAGAAAAATAGATTTCAGGAGCGAGTCTTCGACCCGCGTTTCTGGGCATTTGGAATGTGAATCCACAAAAGTAAGTTAAAAGCACGGAGGTCGGGGCATACCCCTTTCCTCTTTATACATGTTACAACCCGCAAAAGAATACATGCTGGAACTCGGTAACGAGAAAATGACCGTCCGTACCGGGCAGCTTGCCAATCAGGCCAACGGATCGGTCGTGTGCCAGGTGGGCGACACGGTCGTCCTTGGAAACTGCACCGTCTCCGCGAAGGCCCGCGAGGGCGTCGATTTCCTGCCGCTCCAAGTCGTGTTCCAGGAAAAATTCTACGCCGGCGGCAAAATCGGCGGCTCCCGGTTTCGCAAACGCGAGGGTCGTCCGAGCGATGATTTCGTCCTCATGGCCAGAGTCGTCGACCGCGGACTCAGGCCCATGCTCCCGAAGCACATGAGAAAGGACATTCAGGTCTTTGCGACGGTCCTCAGCTGGGATCAGGAGCACGAGTACGACATCATCGGGGCCAACGCCGCAAACCTGGCTGTCGCCTTGAGCGATTGCCCGTGTGACGGACCCATTGCGTCCGTGCGCGTCGGCCTTATCGGCGGAGAACTTGTGCTGAATCCCACGCGGGAAGCGTTGCTCAAGAGCGATCTCGATCTCTTCCTGACGGCCTCCCTCGAGCGCATCGTCATGATCGAGGCCGGCGCCAATCAGGTGCCGGAAGCGGAGGTGCTCCGGGCCGTTGAATTCGGCAAGAAGTGGGCGCAGAAGATCGCGAAATTCTTCGGAGATATTGAGAAGGAGATCGGCAAGGAAAAGTTTGTGTTGGAGGCTCCGTATGAACACACGGAAGCCTATGAATATCTGAAACAGGAGGCTCTCCCCGCGATCACGAAGGCCATCAGGACGCCGATGGCGAAGCTGGAGAGACGCGCGATCTTCAGTAAGCTCATGGAGCAGGCGAAGGACAAGCTCAAGGAGAAATTCGGAGCAGGAACAACCGACAAAGAGAAAGAGGCAATGATCAAGCTCCAGGCGTACGGCGCCGCGTTCGTCGATACGATCACCAAATATGAAGTTCGTCGTCTGATCCTCGAGGAAGGCACGCGCATGAGCGGCAGGAAAGTCGACGAGATCCGGTCGATCTCGGCCCTTGTGGACGTTCTCCCCAAACGCGTGCACGGTTCGGCGCTCTTCCAACGCGGTGAAACGCAGGGGCTCACGACCTGTACGCTCGGGGCCCCCGGCGACAAGCAGATCGTCGAGGGCATGGAAGGCGAACACAAGCTCCGGTACATGCATCACTACAACTTCCCGCCGTTCTCGGTGGGGGAGACCAGCAACCGCCTCTTCGTTGGCAACCGCGAGATCGGCCACGGCAATCTGGCACAACGCGGGCTCATGCCGGTGATGCCGAAGGAGGAGGAGTTCCCCTACACCATCCGGACCGTCACGGAAATTCTCGAGAGCAACGGCAGTTCCTCGATGGCGGCGACCTGCGGATCGACCCTCGCCCTCATGGCGGCGGGCGTTCCGATCAGCGCTCCGGTCTCCGGCATCGCGCTCGGTCTCGTTTCGGATGAGGCGAAAGATCAGTACATCATCCTCTCCGACCTCCAGGACGAGGAGGATTTCGGCGGGGACATGGACTTCAAGGTCACGGGCACCGAAAGGGGCGTCACGGCCATTCAGATGGATATCAAGATCAAGGGTCTTCCGGATCATGTGTTCGAAGAGGCGCTCGAGCGCGCCAAGAAAGGCCGCGCGCAGATTTTGAAAGCCATGCTTTCTGCCATCAGCGAGCCGAGGAAAGAACTCAGCCCGTTCGCTCCGAGGATCGAAACCATGCAGATCGATCCCGAGGACATCCGCCTCGTCATCGGCAAAGGGGGGGAGATGATCCAGAAGATCACGGGCGAACTCGGCGTCGAGATCGACATCGAGGACAGCGGCATCCTCTTCATTACGTCCACGAACGGCGAGGCGATGCAGAAGGCCAAGGAATGGATCAAGGGCATCGTCGAGAAGCCCGAGGTCGGCAAGGTCTACAAAGCGAAAGTCACGCGCATCATCGCGGGCGTCGGCGCGATCGTCG
The DNA here is from genome assembly GCA_038064175.1 of Patescibacteria group bacterium. GTDB lineage: Bacteria > Patescibacteriota > Gracilibacteria > Peribacterales > Peribacteraceae > 2-02-FULL-52-16. The sequence goes on along the minus strand of JBBTTQ010000008.1, from coordinate 1,576 downwards.
AATTCCTTCCCGGCAAGGACGGCATGGTCCACATCTCGGAACTCCAGTGGCAGCGCACGGAAAATGTGGAAGATGTCTTGCAGATGGGTCAGGAGCTCGAGGTCAAAGTGATCGAGTATGATGCCTTGGAAGGAAAGACGAGGCTCTCTCTGAAGCAGATGTCCGCTCCACCCGAAGGTTTCGTGCCGCCGGTAAGGAGAAGCTTCAGCGGTCCGGGCGGGGAAGGAAAAGGTCCTGGGGGACCGAGGGGGGGCGGAGGGTTCCGACCGAGACGCTAAATCAGATTGATCTTTCATAACGTCACCTCTTCCGCTCTGAGGGAGAGGGGAGGGTGAGGATGATCGAAAAATTCTTGGACAACCCTCATCCGGCCTCCGGCCACCTTCTCCCTTTGTAAGGGAGAAGGGACAAGTTAATTGGGTTTATTCATTCATTCGTAATTTCTCCGACGTAATTTCTCCAATGTCCGCCTGCAGCGACGACTTCTCGTGCAGTCGCACGGCGTTGCCGATCTGTGTCAGGAGGAAGAGCGCGTAGAGGATCAGGAGGCAGATCCCTTCACGACGGGAGAGATCGTTCTTTGAGCGCGAGAAGAAGAAAAAGAGAATGAGGCCGAGCACGAAAATTCCAAACGTTATGGCGACTTCGCTCTGTTCCAAGGTAAACGCGCCGTTCGCGAGCGGCAGGAATCCGAAGATCAACGTATTCCCCGCAGCCGAACCCATGTAATCGCCGAAGGCGATGTCCTTGTGCCTGCCGAAGATGCAGCGGATGGCGATGACGAGCTCCGGGATGTTCGTTCCGAGGGAAAGGAGCAGGAGTCCGACGAAAGAGACGGGGATGGAAAGGAACCTGGCGAAGTAGACCGATTCTTCGACGAGGAGATTTCCGGCGATGAAAATGAGGATGGCCCCGATCGCGATCTTTCCAATGTCCGTCGTCGTTGCGTAACGCGTGTGGAGGAGTTTTTCTTCCGTTCGGAGAATCGCTTCCTTCACCATCTCCTCGACGGGTCTGTTTTTTTGGATGCGGTAGAGCAGTACGATGTAGAGGAGAATCATAATGACCCCTTCACTTTTGGAGATTTCACCGTCGAATGCCAAAACCGCAGGAAGAATAACAACGCCGAGGAGCAGGAGGAGATTTTTGGGCAGGATCGCTTTCGTCATGGCGATGCCGTCCCCGAGCGTCGCGAGCAAGGGAATGATGAGCAGGAAGATCACGACCGACGCGCCGATCAAATTGCCGGCCGACACCTGCGGGATGTCCTCGAACGTCGCATTCGTCGCGACCGAGAATTCACCGATGGATGTCAGGAGTCCGAGGACCAGGAATGCCACGGCAAAGCCGGGGCGCCGGTAGCGACGCGCGACGCTGTCCGTGGCATCGATCAGGAGGCCCGAGAGGAACCAGATAACGGCTGCCGATAGCAGAAAAAGCAGTGCGTGGGCGGTCATGAATTGTGTGTATATCTTTGAGGTAATTATAGCATATTACGATGTATTTGTCATCTATTCTTTTGGCAATTGCTCACTGACTCTGCAGCCTATGCGGGATGCCATTTACGCAGGATTTC
>JBBTTQ010000007.1:0-22490 GCA_038064175.1 Patescibacteria group bacterium | reverse complement strand
ACATCGTCCTCAAAGGCAAGACTCCCGCGCAGTTCTCCGACTTGCCGCCGTTCACGTACACTGCCTACTTTACAGCCAGGGAAGGATGCGTGATCCCGCGCCCCCAGAAACGCGAGCTCGAGACTCCGGGAATGCTCACCTTCAACGGAACGTATTTCTGCACTTCGATGAAACCGAAAGAGACAAAACCTGTCACGCCCGCGCCGAAGAAAGAGCCGGCCAGGGTCACGAAAGGCAGGATGGAAATGTCGAAGAGACTTCAGGTCTCGCACACGATCTCCCAGCGCGAGACTCTGCCGGGCGGCGATATCACGATCATCCTCCGCGTCCAAAACCCATCGAAGGACGTCATCAGGAACATTGATATCTCAGAACATTTTGACCCGAATCAGTTGAGTTTCCGCGGCGATCTTCCGCGCAGTCCGAGGAAATCTTCGGGCAAACTGACATGGACACTTGAGGACTTGCAGCCGAATGAAACGTGGACCGTCACCCTCATGGCACACGTGAATAACGGACTCAAGAACGGCGAACACATTTCTCTCTCGGCGACGGCCAAGAGCTCTGACATCGTCAGGCCTGCCGGCAGAGTGGCAACAGTCGATGTCGTCACGGAACTCCCGAAGACCGGCGGAGCATTCGATCAGATGGTTCTCGTCCTGGGTCTCCTTGGCGCTCTGGGACTGACGAAACTCACGAAGAGGGCGTACTAATCCACATTGCATTCCAGAGCCGTCCCACATGTGCGGGGCGGCTTTTTTGGAGTGAAGTTCATCCTTCCCCCTTGCCAGTATTCCCATAAAGAGCACACTAGGTGCACTATGACACATTTTCGAACCTTTGGTTTGCTCTGCGGGCTCACGGGTGCATTTCTCTTTCTCCTGCCAACCGTCGCCGACGCCGCCTCGGGCGCCGTCATCGGATCCGTCACGGTCGAGCAGAATAGTCCGTCGGGTACGCTCGGGACCTGGACCCTCCTGACGCCGGATCAAAGCTCCATGAAGTTCAGCACGGCAACTTACACCGCGGACATCACCCTCGAGGGCAACTACACGCTCTTCGCGGAGCCGCCGGAAGGGATGAGCGCGAAAGTGTACCTCTATAAAGGTGACGAACTCATCCGGATGCTGGATCGTCCCCAGATCTCTCTTGTGATTGCGGCGGGCGACAATTTTCGCATCTCGATCACGTACATCCTGACGCGGGTCGGGGAGGTATCGATCATGAGTGATCCGAACGGCATTCCCTTTCGTTTGGAAGGACCAAACAAAATCACCGTCAACGACGTCACACCGTACTCCTTGACCTCCACTCCCGAAGGCCAGTACACGGTTCAGTACATGCCTCCGGGCTGCATACATCCCCGCCCGCAATCTCTGCTGCTCCGCAAAGACGGGCGCCTCCAGTTTGCGATGACGGTCGACTGCGACACGCTCCTCGTCAAGCCCACGGAAGAGAATCCCGATCCGGAGGATGACTCCATCGGCGTCAGCATCGGGGGTGAAACGGTGTTCTTCACCGATGTTCCGCAGAGCGCCTGGTATGCAACGTACATCTTCGACGCCGCAAAGACCGGCATCATCTCCGGCTACAACGATGAGAGCGGACAGCCGCTCGGCAGGTTCGGCCCGGAGAATCCCGTGACGATCGCGGAGATCGCCAAAATCGCGCACAAACTCGCTGGCATCAATGAGCGTGGAGCGGGCAGACCGGAGAACGCCGCGGCCGAAAACCAGTGGTACGCATCGTACATCGCCTCCGCGGAGCGCCTCGACTGGCTCCTGTTTCAGGACACCGCCCTGGAACTCAACCGCCCCGCAACGCGAGGCGAAGTCATCGTGACTCTCCTCCAGGCCCTCGACCTTCCACTGGAATGGCCCAAGGGCGATCTCTTCAGCGACGTCCACCGCCGCACGACCTACGCGGCCGCCATTGAAACGGCGGCGCGTGCGGAGATCGTAGCGGGTTCCCTCCCGGAAGGAAGCGCAGGACTTCCTCAATTCCGTCCCACGGCCCCCATCAACCGCGCGGAAATCGCGAAGATCGTAACGATCTTGATGGAGGTGCGGGAGAAGTAGAGAATAGACCTCTGTTTTTTTGGCTTGTACATGCCTTATAGAACCTTTCGTACGAAAGGTATAATAAGCGACGATTCCTTCGCCATTCTTCGCGCAAGGTTGGTGATATCCCCTGCGCCCATAAAAAGTACAACATCTCCTGATCTTAATTCATTTCGTAATTGCAGCTCCGTATTTGCCAAAGAACCGGTGTATTGAACGTGACCTTCTACAGTGCCTCGAATATCAGATGCTAATTTTTCCATATCCGCCTTTTCACCTTTTTTTTCCTTCCGCGCCTCATAAACGTCCGTCAGCATGACAACATCGCTTTCGATGAAAGCATGTACAAAATCATCATAAAAATGAAGTGTGCGATCATGCATATGCGGCTGAAACACGCATACAAGACGTTTCTTCGGATATTTCTGACGTATGGCGGCCGTGGTAGCTAAAATTTCTTTCGGATGATGCGCGTAATCATCAACGTACATAATGCCGTTTGACTCACCGATCTCTTCCATGCGTCTCCACGTCCCCTGAAAAGACAGGAGACTCTGCTCTGCCGAACGCACATCCACTCCGAGCGTTTCTGCAAGAGCCTGAACTAAAAGCGCATTCTCCTGCATGTGCCGTCCGGGAACGGAAAGCATGATCATTTTTTGCCTGTCAGCATCCAAAATGTTCTTTCCGCTTTCGCGCGCAAGATCTGCACATGCTTTGTCCTGCATGTGAGTGATGAGAGTTCCATTCTGAGGCAAACATCCGACAAAGGTCTTATAAGCCCTCCTGTACAATTCCGGCGTCGGATACGCATCGACATGATCCCAATCGAGAGATGTTACAAGAATGATGGAAGGATGAAGATGGAGAAACGATCCGCGGTACTCGCACGCTTCGAGAAGAAAAATCCTGCTCTTTCCTTTTCTCCAGTTTTTGCCGCCAAGATCCGGCACCTTCGTTCCCACGACAACGGTGGGATCCAACCCCGCTTGCGTAAGAACGTGCGCCGCCATTGCGGTCGTGGAGGATTTGCCATGCGAACCGCACACGGCAATGACGGTGTAATCCTTGGAGAACTCGCCAAGCGCTTGAAAATACGAAATCTGACGAATGAAAAACTCCCGCGCTTTCACCCTCTCAGGAGCGTCTTCCGGAATCGCTTCCGAATAGACGAAGAGATCCAGATGCCCCGGCAACCCCGAACCATCCTGCCGCAAAGTAACCGTAATCCCCTGACTGCGCAGATCCTCGAGAAGCGCGCTGTCCGTGCGATCGCTGCCAAGCACCTGGTGACCCGCCGCATTCTGCAGCGACGCATACGCGCTGAGGCCGATGCCGCCGATGCCTGAGCAGTAGATCTTCATGAGAGAAGTATTGTAGAGCATTATGAACCCGGGGAAATTGATAATGGATAATGGATAATTGATAATGCGCATGTAAGAACACGCATTCCTCCGTAATTTTCAATTCTCCATTATCCATTATCAATTGATGCCGTATCGCAATCTCGAACCCGTCTCGAAACAGCTCACGATCGTCGTGGGACTCACCGTCGTGGGATTCATGGCGTTCGGCCTCGCGCTTTCGTTCTACAGGAACGTCCTCTTCGAGGAGACCCTCAAAAATATCAGCGGGCAGAATCTCGCGCTCCGGGGCAAGATCGACTTGGGCTACGGTGATCTCGAGTACTACCGTTCCGCGCAATTTAAGGATAAATACGCGAAGGAAAATCTCGGAAAATTGAATCCGGGCGAAAAGGTACTCATCATCACGGATGACATCGCGCGGGGGGGCATCGATGCGGACGAGGATGAGATCACCGTCCGGAAAGTGGCGGCGTATGAAGAGCTCCTCCGGCAGATGCCCATTCTCGAACACTGGAAAATCTACCTCTTCAACCGGGAACGGGTGGAGGAGCTGAAGAAGGGGCTATGATGGTTGCGGGGGCCGGATTTGAACCGGCGACCTCGAGGTTATGAGCCTCGCGAGCTACCAGGCTGCTCCACCCCGCGTCGTATGGTAATTTTGCATGAGAATCTTTGATCTTGCAAGGAAGAACGGGATCTGTACAATACTTCCGCTATGGCACATAAGAAAGCCGGAGGCTCTACCTCAAACGGACGCGACAGCGTTTCCAAGCGCCGTGGAGTGAAACGTTTCGGGGGTCAGACCGTGTCTGCCGGAGAGATTCTCATTCGCCAGAAAGGTTACTGGTACAGACCGGGGTTGAACACGCATGTCGGCACGGATTGGACGATTCATGCGTCGGTGGACGGCACGGTGCGATTTCAGAAGAAACGCATGCTCAAATTCAACGGCATGAAGGAGCGTTGCACGATCGTCGCTATAGAACCTGCGAAGTAATCATTATTCAGGGGAGCAGGCATACATGCCTGCATTCAGCGCGGCCAAGGATGGCCGCTCCTGATTTATAGGGGGGCGCGTAAAGCTCTACCCGAGATCACCTAAAACCTATACCCTGTCGCCATGTCTGAATTCGGCGGATCAGAGATTTTCACACCGGGTGAAGGGGGCGGGGCGGCGCCCGAAGCCTTGAGTGAAGAAGCAAGGCAACGCTTTGCGGCTGCGGCTGCGGCCATGAAGGCGATCCAACGGGAGGAGAAAAAATCAAAGAAACGCGACAGCCGTGTCGCACGCACCATCATTCAGTTTCTCAATGACGATCGGTACACCCATCTCTTCGTCTTGATCTCGAGACTCGTCGCCCGCAACTGTCCGTCCATTTTTATCCTGTCCATCCTCTCGCTCATCAACGAGGAATGCCACATCGTCGTCGAGGAGTACCTGAAAGAAGACGCTGCCGAAAACAATGCCGTGCAGGATATCCACTTGAAACCCTCACGGGGGATCGAAGACCACGGTAACCGCACGCTCATCGAATGGATCACGCGCATGCAGACGGTTCTGTCCATCGACCCCCGCACCATTCTCCTGACACTGATGGTGGACGAAAAAAATATCGACGGAACGGTTCTGCAGCTCACGACCTTCGTGCTGGAGGAATTCTTCCGGTCGAAAGCCGGCGGACACAGTCACATTCCTTTCGAAAAATTGCATCCTCTCACGGCCAGCATCCTCCAGACCGTATTCGAACCGTTCCTGGAGGATATTGAAAAACATCTGCTGGAACGATCGCAGGCGGGGCGAGCGGACAAAGAAGAACAAGAATGATCGATGCAAAGTCCCGAAACCTTCAAGCAGCAAAGAAATGTTCAAGCGCCAGATTTCACTGTTTGAAACTTGCGCCCTGGAATCAGAAATCAATGTGCAAAAACAAAATCCTGAAGCGGCATCTGCTTGTGCCCGTCGATTTCCGCATAGAGTCGCACTCCTGAGACAGGGAGTTCGAATGAGACATCCGCAAGGTCTTTCATCACGCGCTTCTTCACGCGGTGAAACCGCTCGGGATGTCGGATATGTGCAAGTGTGATGTGCGGATGAAACGGTTTCTCCGACGGCCAGGGGCAAAGTTTCCGGAGCCGCGCCAGTGCATCGGAAAAAGGAACATGGATGAAGAGGACATGATCTCTCCCTCGTGTACCAAATGTATCGACACTCTCGGCTTTGCAGGAAAACGGATGCGCTTTCGCCGCGATCTTCGCGGCCTGTCCGAGCACCTGACCGTATTCGATTTCCATCAGCGACGGCCAGAACTGGAGCGTCAGGTGCGGCGTCTGCCCGCTCTGGAGACTCAGGATTTCCTCATGCGGACGCAGAACCTCCAGCGCGGCTTGAAACGCATGCTTCGAATCTCCTTCCAGAGGAATTGCAATGAATGCCGAACGAAGTGGGAATGCCAGATTCTGCACTCTTTCAGTATATCTGTTTGCATCAATGCGCCTTTGCAACCATGCGCCCGAATGGTTCCACATGGCTTCTGGAAGACGTTATGTTCGCTTGAGCACCGCCAAAAACGCATCCTGCGAGAGCGTAACCTTGCCCATCTGCTTCATGCGCTTCTTTCCCTTCTTCTGTTTCTCGAGGAGCTTCTTCTTGCGCGTGACGTCGCCGCCGTAGAGGTACCCCGTCACGTCTTTGCGATAGGAGGAGACGGTTTCGCGGGCAACCACCTTGCCGCCGACCGCAGCCTGGATGGGGATCTGGAATTGCTGTTTCGGGAGCACTTCCTTGAGCTTCTTGCAGACGATTTCGCCGACTGCGTGCGCTTCGCTTCTGTGAACGATGGTACTCAGCGCTTCCGCCGGCTCCCCCATGAGGAGGATTTGGAGCTTCACCAGATTGCCCGGGCGATGACCCAGAAGCTCGTAGCTCATGGAGCCGTAGCCGGACGTCGCCGATTTCAATTGATCGAAAAAATCGAGAACGATCCCCTGGAGCGGCACTTCGAACTCAAGGAGCGCGCGGTCGGCATCCAGGTACTCAAGGGACTGATAACTCCCGCGGCGATCCTGCGTCAACTGCATCACGGAACCCACGTCCTCCTTCCGACAGACGACCTCGAGCTTCACCCACGGCTCGCGGACTTCCGCGATGTAGGTTGGATCCGGAAAATCGGCGGGATTGCTGATGAGCGCCGTATCCGGCTCATCTTCTTTGAGGAGACTCGTCCGGATCACTTCGCCGGGATTTTTCGCCGTGAGCTTCACTTCGTAGAGCACGCTCGGAGCCGTGATGACAAGATCGCAGTCATATTCACGTTCCAGGCGTTCCTGGACGATGTCCATGTGGAGGAGACCGAGGAATCCGCACCGGAAACCGTTCCCGAGAGCGGCGTTCCTCTCCGGTTCAAACCGGAGAGCCGCATCATTGAGCGAAAGCTTCTCGAGCGCTTCCCTGAGCTCAGGGTATTCGTCGGCCTGGGAAGGATAGAGCCCCGCAAACACCATCGGTTGGACCGCTTTGTATCCGGGCAACGGATGAAGCGAAGGGTCGGAGGCGACCGTGTCTCCGGTGTGGACCTGCTGCACATCCTTCGCGCCCGTCACGATGTAGCCGATCTGTCCGGCCGAGAGGAGATCATCGGACACGTATTTCGGGGAAAAATGACCCGCGTCCTGGATCTCGAAGGATGTTTTGGTTCCGAGAAAATGCACCCGCTGCCCCTTGCGAAACGTCCCCTCGACGACGCGGATGTAGGCCACGACGCCACGGTAGGTATCCATGATGGCATCGAAGATGAGCGCCCGAGACGGCGTTGCTGGTTGCTCGTTAGCTCCCTCCTTCGCCCCGCTTCGCGGGGCTACGGCGGGCAGGCGTTGCTCATTTCCATTTTGATTGCGCAACGAGGAACGAGCGAACCCACCTTCGCTGAAGCTACGGTGGGCAGGCGAGGAACGTGAGTCTGGAAGAGGAATTTTCTCAATAACCACATCAAGAACATCCGTGACTCCCCTCCCCTCCTTCGCGGAAATCAAAAGGATGTCCTGCCTCCCGCATCCAAGCAGGCGCATCACTTCCCCGGAAACCCGCTCGGGGTCCGCCGCCGGCAGATCGATTTTATTCAGAACCGGGATAATCGTAAGATCGTGTTCCATGGCCATAGAGAGCACGGCGAGTGTCTGCGCCTGGATGCCCTGGGAGCTGTCGACAAGCAGAATGGCGCCCTCGCACGCGGCGAGCGAACGGCTGACCTCATAGCGAAAATCCGTGTGTCCGGGCGTGTCGATCAGGTTCAACTCCACTCCCTTATAGTGCATCCGGACAGGCGTCAGTTTGATCGTGATCCCCCGCTCCCGCTCCAGATCCATCATGTCCAGATGCTGCTCTTTAAGTTCGCGTTTTTGAAGGGTGCCTGTCACTTCCATGAGGCGATCGGCGAGTGTGGACTTGCCATGATCAATATGCGCAATGATGCAGAAGTTTCTTATACCCATGCACCCGCATCATAGCTTTACTAAGCTCAAAACTCCATGTGTTGTATCAGTGCCGCAATGCGACCCTGAGTTCTCTTTCCCCCGCCTCGATCCTCTCGAGAAGGGCATGCTTCTTTTCCTCTGTCATGGGAATACATTCCCAAAGAGCGGAAAGCTTGTCCCCCGCCCTCTCCGGAATGAGCATGATTTCCTTGCCGGCAGCGAGAGCGGCGAGTGCGCCGTGGTATCTCGCAGATAACACCAAACTTGCACCCTCCATTTCCCGCTTGAGTTCGTCGATACTTCGGATCGGCACGATCGATGTGCCGGAAATGCTTGCCTGAAGCCTCCTCGCTATCCGCTGCTCGGACGCGTTTTCCGGTTCCAAAAGAAGAATGCGGGTCTTTGAAAAGGACTTCTTCCCAAGCGCTTCTGTGACCGCTTTCCGCAAGCTTTCCTCCCCGCCGGCACGAGGAATAATAATGAATACATTTTCAGAACGATCTGAGTTTTGCTTAGGAAAATCCATGAATACAGGGTCAAATGATCGAATAACTTTTGTATTCTTCTTCCAAGGTTCTATCCTCTCCGCGCTCGCGCTGTCCCGGACAGAAATGAATGCTGCGTGAGAGAGAACGGAGCGGGAAAGACGTTCGCCCAGCCTCGTCCGGAACGGACCGATCCCCTGGAATGCGAGGAAGGTTGGCTTCCGGAGAACCCAGGCGCAACAGGCATGGATCCACCAGAGAATGCAGGCACGGACGGATTCCGTATCCGTAAAGAGGGAGCCGCCGCCAAAGACGAGACCGTCTGATCCTTTGAGTGCCTGGACTGTCCGAAACCAATGGAATGTGAGGAAAGATCGTACGCCTCCTGGGAGGCGCGGCAGTTCGCCCTTCACCGGGCTCGCCGATAGAACCTGCCACTCCACCCCCGGGAAGGATTTCAAAAAATAATTCTTGAGAGCCTCATCCCCGAGATTTCCTACGCCGTAGTTACCGACGAGCAAGAATTTCACACAGACACTATAAATGGGCCAGCGCGGGTTGCCTACCCGCGCACTTACTATGGCCGCGCGAGAACAGTGCGCACGCGGACCCTGCGCTCGGGTGTATTGATGCCAAACCTACTCCGCATCCTTCAGAGCCTCCGGCTTCTCTTCCTTTGCCTGAACAATTTCCTCCTCTTTCGCGACAGCAACGGGTTCCTGTTGCACGGCAATGCCAAATTCCTCGTCTGTGGTGAAGCGCTCGTTGAGGCGTGCCGACTTGCCGCGGCGGCCACGGAGGAAGTTCAGTTTGGCCCTGCGAACCTTGGCGATTTTCTTCACCTCGATCTTCTCGATCACCGGTGAATGGAGCGAGAACACGCGCTCAACTCCTACGCCCGAGGCAATGCGACGCACCGTGAAGGACCGGTCGGTGCCCGTGTGGCCGCGGTGCATGCCAATGATGAGCCCTTCGAAAATCTGGACGCGCTGCTTCTCGCCTTCCTGGATCTTCTCATGCACGCGCACCGTCGCCCCCGTCTGGAGCTCCGGGAGGTTCCGGAGGTACTTTTTGGCCTGTTCGTGGAGCATTAGCTGGATCATGGATGACGATACAGGGTAGAATTTGAGTTTATGACTGTCAAGGCTCACGAGCAGGGGTTTAACTACTATCGTTTCCCCCGCGCTTCGTCGATCTGCTTCTGCATGGTATTCAGGACGATTAAATTCCTGGGATCATTTAGAATCTCCAGGATAAAGCGGTCTTTGAGGCTCAGGCGGTACAGGAAATCCGCTTCCGAAAAAATGGAGTACTTCACGTTCTTGAGGCTCTGATCCTGGAGCAGCAGCGCCTCCAGAATTTCCTTCTTCACCGTTCCGACGATGAGGAGATCGACCTTGCTCTCCGTTCCCGTGAAGGTGCCGGCAAGGAGGACGAGTTCGACATTCGGCAGTTTCTTCAAGTTCGCGACGACGGGACTCTCCGCCTGGATCTCCTTCGAAAAGATATTCCGGAGATCCGCGAAGAGCGGGAATTCACTGTCAATGCGGTAGTACTTCTTCCTGTTCTTGTGACGTGCTTTCACGAGGCCGATGCGTCGGAGATTCTCGAGCTCCCGACGGATGGAGTTGATCTGTTCGCCGAGGAGGCGGGTGAGTTCCCGAATGAAATATTCCTGCTCCGGATGGAGGAGAAAGGTGGACAGAAGCTTCACGCGCGTCTGTGAGCTGAACAGCGCTTTGAGGACAACCGAGGACATGTTCACAAACATTACTCACACAGAGTGTGGTAGTGCAAGAAAAGTACTCAACTTATAGAACTATGTAATTGATCAGAATTTTTGGCTTAAATAAGCCCAAATATATGCAACATATCGAAATAATTTTCATAGATTGAACACAAAATGTACTCGCATGAGAACTCAATTTGTGTTCTAACCATAATCGGACACTCTCGAAATTTGGCTGGCGTAAGTCCGAAACAGAGGATCGCAGTCTTGGTAAAAAACACAAAATCTGGTATGATGAGAAGAAATGAAAACATACAAATTCCTCACGAACATTGCAGGCATCTGCCTGCTCGTTTGGCTCGTTCATACTCAGGGACTTACGGATCTTTTTGGCATTACGAAAGCGCACGCCTTCGCTCTCTCCAAGGAGTCGGAAACGATGATGAACGGCATCGTCTACATCATGGGAGTGGCCATCGTCGGAATGAACATTCTCATGTGGGTGCTCTTTCGCCTGCTCGGGCTCGTTCTGGATCCGGCGTTCATGTTCGATCTGCTTCCGGGCGGAGGGGACGGGCCACTTCTCAAGATGCTCCATGATATCTGGCAGCTCTCGCGCGACATCATGAATGTCATTTTTGCGATCCTCCTGGTCGTGGGAGCGGTCATCACGATCATCAAAGCCAACACGGAACTCTTGAAGGCGTACCGCGCTAAATTCGTGATCGCGATCATCCTCATCAACTTCTCCTGGTTCATTCCGCGCGTCGTCTTGGACATTTCCCAAGTTCTTACATACACGATCTATCAAATTCCCTCTCTCTTACCCGCTGCTGCAGGCGCATGCATGATCGCCGGATCAACCGATGGAACAATTGCTGCCAAACGCTGTGTGGTCGTGGACAACGTGATCTTCTTTGAAGAAACAAAGAAAAAACCGTTGCCTGCGATGCCGGGTCCCGGAACGTGGAAATGTTTTGAGGATCTTGTGTGCTATCACACGTCGCCGTGGGCTGTTCCCGGAGTATGGGATCACAACCCGATCATCAACGGTCTCATCGTCAACCACGGACGACTCGCAACTCTCGTGGATATCATTGATCCCCGTACGGCCGCATTCGCAGCCGGAGGCGCTGTGGCGCCGGTGGTCCCCGCTGGGAGCATCGGCGAACTCCTGACATTCCTGATACGACAAGGCATTATTTTCATTCTCCATGTCGCGCTCTTTTTCCCGATGCTTGCGATGGTCGTGGGATTCATGATCCGCATCCCGATCCTCTGGCTCACGATGGCCTTCATGCCGGTCGCATTCATGGGATTCGTCATCGGGGATAAAATCCCAAATTGGAACCCCGTCGAAAAAATATGGAAGAGGTTCCTCACGGTCGCGTTCCTGCCAGCGCTGATCGCCGTTCCTCTGACGGTCGGCTTCATTATGCTTAATGCCGGCGCCGGTATCCCTGCCCCGGGTGGGGCTTTTACAACGATTCTTCCTCTCCTCACTGACACCAAAGACCTCTGGCAGATGATCTGGTTGATCCTGGCGCTCCTGGTGATGTGGATGGGCGTGTTCGGCGTTCTCAAACAGGATGAAATCATTTCGCGCTTCACGGAGCCGATCAAAGGATTCGGAGAGAATCTCGGCAAGATCGCGCTCAAGGCGCCGCTTTCGGCTCCCGTCATCCCCTTTGGCGCAAAGGGAACATCCGTCGCGGCCCTCCTCAAGACTCCGGGGGACATGAGCAGGATGATGAGTGATTTGGATTCGAAGCTCTCCCCGCTTGCAGGTTTTCGAGACACCCCGGAAACCGTGGCGGCCCGGGAGGCCATCCGTAAAGCGCCCGCGGTCGTCAAAGCAAATATTGAATTAAAAATTACTGAGACTGCAGGTCTCAATGGCGCCCCTCTTCAAGCGAAACTGCAGGAAATTGAGACGCTCATCAGAAATGACGGCGCCCTCAAAACAAAATTCAAGGACATGAATTTAGATAAAATTCTTGATGTCCTGACGCATCAAGACGCCAACGTAACAAACCGCGGAACTCTTCAGGACGCGATCAATCGACGCGCCGGCATTTAAACAATAATTCCCATGAAAGATTTTTCAAAACCATCCGAAGGCCTCTCAAAACGTCCCGCTGAAGACGGCAAGAACAAGGAACTTGAAACGAAGAAAACACGTTTCGAATCGAGCCTCCGTCGTTTCGCCGTCACTCCGCGCCCTTCGACCCCTCTGGTCACAAATATACTGAAGCAGAGCAAAGAGCTCGCGGAGCAAACGATCAACGCTCAGAGAGAGGCTCTGAAGACAGAGCTGGAACAGGCGAAGGCATCGAACGCAAACATGCCTTCGGACTTCGCGGATCTCCAAGAGGAAATAGCGGACGTCCTCGCGAACATGCGTTTCGATGTTCCGGAGATGGGGAAGGACCCGGATGACAACGCCGGTTTTCTCACGGGCAGAGGGAATCTCGATCTCGCTTCGATCGGACAGGAGAAGGAATCCCTGAAAAAATGGCTCGAGAATTCCGCGCTTTCTCTGGGCACCGAAACCGGAACGACTGTGCGGGAAGCCGTTTCGTCCACAATCGGCGCCATCGCTCGCTATGAAACGCTGCAAACGAACCTGATGCTGCTCCGGCGTCCCGGCCAGCCGATCACGGTGCCACGCCGGGAGGGCGCGACATCGGCGGAAGAACGGATGGCCGGGCGGCTCGCGCTCTTTGGATTCGCGGGACTCGCGGGCTTCATCACCCTTGCCATTTCGCTCTTTTCCAAGGGCGAGAAAAATTTCAAAGCTCCCGCGATCTATCTGACGCTTGCGGGACTCGCCGCGATGGGTCCTGGTCTCATGGAAAAAGCCAGTGAAAAAATGGGACGTGACCTCAGCGCTCTCGGCTCGCCCGAAGGACCGTTGAAGACGGTTGGGGAGAATCCGCTCTACAGTGTCCGCGGCCCCGCCTGGATCCCCATCATTCGGAACATGAAATCGCTGGAATTTGAGGATGAAAAACATGTCGCCGTTCTGAATCGCATGAAACTGGAAACACCGTTCGACGGGAATATGTCCGAGCGCAAACGCAGGTTGGAGGAACGAACGTTCATCGTGGATCACCTGAGTCCGCCCGATGAGATTCGTCCGCAGGTCGAAAATCTCATCGCGAACGGACAGGACTTCCTGAAACTGCAGAATTTCCTTCAGGAGAGCCGCAGCGACGAAGCGGAGCGTTTCCTCGTCGATTACGTCCAATCGGGCATCAGCAAAAAAACAGTCGATACCTTCGTCAAAGGCTGGAGCAAAGCGACGAATGGGGCGAAGAAAAAATAATAACGGTTTTGGGCGGAGACCGTATTTTTTTGTCCAGACAAGGGTCATTTATTGAAGAGCGGTGGCCGTACTGTCAATATGATATCATATTAACAGTCCACAGGATCTATCGGTACGGGGAATATATTTTCATTGGGCGGCAGGCGCGCCACGGGGAGGTGACCCACCTTCGCTAAAGCTTCGGTGGATAGGAGGGGAATGCTCCGTTCGCATGTTCATAGACGAGTCACCGCCGAAGCCTTGGAGGCGGTGACGAGCCTGCCTGCCGGCAATGGTCTTATGCCTCTTTCCGCTTCAGTTCCCGCACGTACGCCTCCAGGATATCGCCCTCCAGGATCGGAGCGGTCGTATCGACGCGGAGTCCGCACTCGGCACCTTCCTTGGCCTCCTTGATGTCCTTATCGACGTGCTTCAAGGACGTGATGCGACCGGCGCCGATCTGCTTTCCTTCCCGCATCAGGCGAAACGGAATGCGCTTGAGGAGGCCGTCCATGACGCGACCGCCGATGATCTGCTCGCTCTTCTTCGTCAGGAACACGCCGCGGACTTCGAGGTGACCGAGCACACGCTCCACCTCCTCCGGTTCGATCAGACCCTGCAAGAGTTTCTCCACCTCCTCAAGGAGTTCGTAGACGATGGTATACTCCCGGACCTTCACGCCCTCGCGCTCCGCGGTTTTCCGGACATCCGCCGAAACCGCGGCATTGAAAGACAGCACGATGCCGTCGCTGGCCGCCGCCATCATGACGTCGCTCTCGGACACGGCGCCGACGGCCGCGTGAATGATTTTTGCGGAAACTCCTTCCGTTGCGGTTCTTCGGAGCGCCTCCGAAATGGCCTCCAGAGATCCCTGGGCATCCGCCTTGAGAACGATCTTGAGCTGCGTCAATTTGCCCTCCGAAAGCCTGCTCACGAGATCGGCAAAACTGCGCCTGGGCGGTTTCTCGGCATCGCGCGCCTTCATCGCATCCAGGAGTTCTCGCGCCTGCTTCTCGGACGGAACCGCCTGCAGAATGTCGCCGACTTGGGGGACTTCGGCGAACCCGGAAACGCGCACGGCTCCCGATGGAAGGATTTTTGTCAGACGCTCTCCGTGCGCATCCATCATGGCCTTCACTTTTCCGATCTCGGTGCCGCAGATAAACACGTCGCCGATCGAGAGCGTTCCGGCGTTCACGATGACGGTCGCCAGAGGTCCGTGGGAGGAATCGAGGTGACTTTCGATGACGGTCGCGACGGCCGTGCGGTTCGGGTTGGCGCGGATGTCCTTCAATTCCGCCAGGAGCAGAATGTGATCCAGAAGATCCGGGATCCCTTGCTTCGTGACCGCCGATGTCAGCACGAACGGCGTCGTGCCGCCCCATTCCTCGGGTTGCAGCCCATGCGCCGCAAGCTCTCCTTTGACCCGGTCGGGATCCGCGCGTTCACGATCGATTTTATTGATGGCGACGATGATCGGGACATTGCCGTCTTTCGCATGATTGATGGCCTCCACCGTCGTCGGTTTCACGCCTTCTTCTGCGGAGACGACGATGACGGCGATGTCCGTGACCTGCGCCCCGCGCGCGCGCATGGCCGTGAACGCCTCGTGTCCCGGCGTATCCAGGAAGGTGATTTTTTTGATCTCCGTGGTGTCCCCCGATTTCACCGCATGTTCCACCTGGTAGGCGCCGATATGCTGCGTGATGCCGCCGGCCTCGTGCTTCACGACGTCCGTTTCGCGAATCGCGTCCAGGATGGCGGTCTTCCCGTGATCGACATGACCCATGACGACGACGATGGGCGCCCGCGGCTGCAGATTTTCCGGCTCGTCCTTGAGGAGCTCCTTTACGTTACGGCTGAACAAATCCTCCGCGCGCGCTGCGCGCTCTTCGCGTTGCACTTGGATGCCGAGTTCCGTTGCGACGATGGCGGCCGTGTCGTAGTCGATAGATTGCGTGATCGTCGCCATGACGCCGTTTTTCATGAGGGTTTGAATCAGCATGGGAACCTGCACGCCGGTCTTCTCCGCAAGCTCTTTCACGGAGATCTGGTCCGGCAGGAGAACCACGCCTTCCTTCTTCTTGATCTGTTCCTGCGCTATCTGATGCGCCGCCGGTTTTTTCTGAGCCTGGGCCAGCGCGCGCTGCTCGCGGGTACGTTCGTCGCGCTCGGCCTTCGTCACTTTCTTGAGTTGTTGCTCCTGCCTCTGGATGGCTTCCCGTGGAACATTCTCAAGGGAAAGTTTCCGGAGCACATTGAGTCCTTCTATATGGGGCGGGACCGTCTTGGGAGCTGCAACGGGTTCAGCCGGTGTTTCCATTTTCTCAATGGGAGCTTCTGCTTCCTCCGCTTCCGCCTCCTCCTGCATCAGCTCCAGCCCAAGAGCATCGATGTTCAGATTGAGCTCCCTCTTCTGCGCGAGGAAACGGAGAATTCCTTTCGCGAGAGAGTCGGGGATTTCCCTGTCCGTGGGCTTCACGCCGAAATTCACCTGAAGAAGCTCCTTTCGGAGCTCTTGTCCTGTCATACCCAATGCCTTTGCCACCTGAACAAGGCGCATAAAATTAAGAAAGCCGACACAAGAATATCAGAGGAAACAGCTTCAACAAAGCAATAAAACGACATCATTCCTTTGCTCCTCTCCCACGGACGTGGGAGAGGCCGGGTGAGGGCTTCGCCAGGAAAATTCAGGCCTCCTCAGAGATATCCTCCAGGATATCCCGTTCCCGCGTCCCCTTCGTCGCATCCTTTTTCGGTGTGGAGGAGAAATCTTCTTTGTCTTGCTTGCCTGCCGGCCGAAGGCTGCCTAGCGACGAAGGCTGGCCATGCCTGCTCTCTTTGCCTTTCTGGGCCTGATCCGGAGGCTCTCCCGTCGCAAAACTCTCCTCCGGCTTCAGAGTTTCCGCCTCCGCCCGCTGACGTTCCATCCCCTGCTTCAGCGCCTGCACGCACTCCAGCGTCTGCAGTTGAAAATTGGAGAAGGACCGCACCTTAAATCCTGCGGCTCTTGCGTGTCCGCCGCCGCCGTAGGTTTCCGCAGCCAAGCGTGACACGTCGATCGCGGACGACGAACGCATGCTGGCTTTGAGTTCCGAGTCCTCCGTCTCCGTGAAGAGCACGTGCACGTCCGCCTCGGGAATGGTGGAAATGAGCTCATCCAGGATGCCGTGCGTTTCTTTACTCAAAGCGCCCATCTCCTCGAGATCCTCTTTGCTGATCATAGACCAGACGATGCCCGCGTCCTTGTCGATCTGGATCCTGTTTAAGGCCCGGCCCCAGATTTTGAGCGTGCTCAAGGGCTTCGTCTTATAGATATGCTGGATGATCTCCTGCTGACGCGCGCCCTTCTCCAGGAGCTCGGCGGCGATCTCGAGCGAGCGGGGGGTCGTATTCGGATTCTGGAAACTGCGCGTATCCGTGATGAGTCCCGTGAGGAGGAGCGTCGCCATGTCCGGCGTCATCTTTTTCGCCCAAGCGGGATTATGCAAGAACCACGTGTAGAGAACCTCCGTCGCGCTCGCGGCCGTCGGGTCGATCAATTGCACCTGACCGAAGCGGACGTTTGAGATGTGATGATCGATGTTGAGGAGAGGCGTCGTCGAGAAAAACTCCGCGTGCTCCTTGTAGAGCGTACCGAGGAGCGCGAGATCCGCGGTATCGACGACGACGATGAGATCGTATTTCCTGTCCCCTTCCCCGAAGTGGATGTGCCGCTGCTCAATACGGCCGTGCCTGGGAACGACGATGATATTCACCTTTCCGTCCTCGACGGTGTAGCGCAATTTATCGACCTCCACCCCGTCCTCCAAGTTCACCGTGATCACGAAATTCTGACTCTCCTGAATCTCCTGGGTGAGCTTTGCGAATCCCGGCAAAAATTGGAGCGACTCCGGAGGGGTATCCGGACAGATCACCGTCACGTCCTTCCCGAGTCCCGTGAAGAGCTCGAAGCACGCCAGAGCGCTCGAGAGGCCGTCCGGGTCGACGTTGGCATGCGGAATCACAAGAATACGCTGGTGATTCAGGATCACCTTCGTGGCAGCCGTAAGTTCGCTCAAAGAGAGACTCATACAGGTAACATATTATTATAACATATTTGTGTTCTAAATGCAACATCCACTCTTCCCTGCCCGGCGGAGAGAACCATGCGCATAAAGGGACGTATGGAAGCATAGAAGCCGTCTTTTTGGAAGAGCATTCTTGCCGACATCGTATGAGTGTTTGCAGGCTCCCGGCTCTTGCGCAAATCAGAGCGGCTCGAATGCCACAAGGCTGCAAGCGAATGGTCGTCCCTCCGAACGGAACTGGCTGGCGGCGGCATGTTCCTGCATTCTTCGATCCAAATTGTCTGTATGACCCACAAATATGATCCATCAATCAGTTCAAAACGTAGACAGAATACGAATGGCTTGCCATGAGGAGCGGAGCGACGAATGGTCGGCATTATCCGAACCGAACTTCAGCCTTCGCCAAGGCTTCGGCCGACAGGGCAGGACTGCGGCTGACGGTGCCCCGCATCGGAGCGAAGCGACTGGTGCGGGGTTTTGCTGCCCCGCAGCCGCAGCCCCGCCCACTGCCACCCGCCGTTTCGGGACGATTTCCAGTCGTTCTTTTGCAGATTCATATTTCCGGACTTCCCGATGAGATGCCATACTTGTGGAGATGAAAACGCTGTATGTCTTCCTTGACGAATTCGGCAACTACGATTTCAGCGCGAGCGGTACGAAGTACTTCATCCTCACCGCACTAAGCACCACAGACCCACCAATGACCTCACCCTTGAGAACATCGAGAGCAGCGAAGAGGGTTGTTGTGCCGTTGCGCTTGTAATCATGCGTCATGGTTCCCGCTCTGGATATGGAACTCTTTTACCGAAGTTTTCATTTCATAGCATTTTCCGAATATCGTGTTTTGGGCTGCGGAATGCACCGGAGAGAGGACAGAGTCCGCAAGGTACACGGGAATCTCGATGTGCTTCTGTGCGGATACGAGATCGCCGAGCGCGAAGAGGTAGTTCGTACGAGATGCGATCACCGCAAGAGGATTCAGATCAAACCCCCAGATGTTCTGGAGAATGTATTTTGCAGTCTCGCCAGCAGGTATTTTGTGCTCTTTCCCCCATTGTTTGGCTTGCTGAATGGCAAGCACGAGGAACGTGCCAGAGCCGCAAGCGGGATCGAGTACCTTGTGTTCCAATTTTCCCTTGTATCCGGTTTCGTCAATGATGAGTTCAGCAAGCCAATCGGGTGTGTAGTATTCGCCGAGCTTATGGCGGATCTGCTGGGGAACAAGATACTGATAGAGCTTTTTCAGAAGGTCACGAGCAGCTTTCGGGTGTAATGTTGTCGTTGCAGGTTCGAATTCGCTTAAGCCTCGGGCTACATCTCGCAAGGCATCCTGAAGCTCTGGTGACATCGCATCCAGATACCAGCGAAAGAAATCTCCTTCGAGGAAGTTTGAGATGCCGCGGCGTGCGTAGATCCCGCCGTTTTCAATGTCCTCCAGTGCCGCCTTGAATTCATCGGCCTTCAGATGTGCCAATTTCGCAGAGAAAGATGCTTCAAATGGCAAATCGCTGATGTTCAGAATTTCGACAGCGATGAGCTTCATGAGGTATGCAAAATAGGTGTGCACGGAGAAGAGCAACTCCTGAAAATCCGTATCTTTTCCCACTCCGAAGTGCTTGCTGAGAGCTTTTGCCTCATCATCCTTCCGTGCATCGAATTGCTCACCGTAGACAATGCCGAAGAGGCGCTTCCACTCGTTGAAAAAAACTCTGGGTCGCCCTGTGCCCCAGTGTTCCAATGCATTTGCGAATGCTGTTACGACCGTGTGTGCCAAGGCACTCTCCGGCCCGAAGACTTCAGCAAGGTTCTCCGGCGTGAGTGGCTTGCGGGAAAGTCCGCGTAGGTGCATGAGGAATGTTCGCGCACTCTCCACATCAAAGTCGTACGGTCCCTCCCTTTCGAAGGTATCAACTTTTTTCTTCGTTTCCTCATCAAAACGCACAAAGAAGATTTTCTCGCCATCAAACCCAACGCCCAAAGGACGTTCAAAGAGGGATGTTGCCGATCCTCCTTTTGCATAACCCTCAGCGGAAAGGTAGCCGTGTAGCTGCCCTTCGGCGTGCTCAACTGCTCCTTTTTTGGAAAGAGATCGGGGAGGTTCGTATTCAATGACTACCTTCCCGTGGATAGCGTCAGGTCGCCCTTTGTACTCGGAAGCAGTTTTTCCACTATGTCGTTCGTACTTTGAGCCAGTTATGCCGATGGCCTTAAGAACGGGGGTGAGAGCCTTTTCAAAACCAATCCTTAGATCCTCCTCTGTTTTCGCTGTACGCATGATTTCGCCCGCTTCTTTCACCAGTGCGTGCGCAAAGCCGTCAAGCGAGAGTTCGACCTTCTGCATTTTTCAAGATTTTACACGATAGAATCGCATCTTCCTATCATCAAAAGTTTGCGGTTGGCGCACCCCCTCGATGAACTCGGGGTAAACAAGAAAGTTCGAGCCGATCGTTTTGACGGGTTCTTTGGCAGTTTTTCCGAAACGGCGGCGGGACAACGTTTGGGCTGCGGCTGTGGGGGGCAGCAAAATCAGCCGCAGCCCTGTCCCGTCGGCCGTAGCCCTGCCCGTCCGGTAGGCGGGCTTGGCGAAGGCTGAAGTTCGGTTCGGATTTTTTCGTATAAGGCCGACCACATCGGAAATCCGGCGCGATTTGCTATCGCGCCCCACCCGCGGCGCGGCTCCCAGCGCAGCGCGTTCCCTTTCATGCGCCAACCACAAACTTTTTTGGTACGATATCGCCATGAAGTACGTCCTCTACGCTCGGAAATCCTCGGAGAGTGAAGAGAGACAGGCTTTATCCATTGAAGCTCAGATCGCTGAACTTCGTGAATTCGCAGCAAAAGAACGACTGGAAATCGTCGCCTCCTTCGAGGAGGCAAAAACTGCCAAAGAACCCGGGCGAACCGTGTTCGCGGAAATGTTGGATACCCTCGTACAAGGAGAAGCCGAGGGCATTTTGGCGTGGCACCCAGACAGGCTCGCGCGAAACTCCGTAGATGGTGGGCGCATCATCCACATGCTGGACACGGGCAAACTCAAGGATCTCAAATTCCCAACGATGACCTTTGAGAATTCACCACAGGGAAAGTTCATGCTCTCGATCGCATTTTCTCAATCGAAATACTACGTGGATAATCTCTCCGAGAATGTGAAGCGCGGGATTCGCCAGAAGCTGCGCAGAGGCGAGTGGCCGACGCTTGCTCCCGTTGGGTACATCAATAATCCGAAAACGAGGAATATTCAGCATGACTTGGAGAAGGCGCCACTTGTCCGCAAGGCCTTTGAACTCTACGTAACCGGAGATCACACTCTCTATTCACTCCGGCAAGCTCTTGCGGATATGGGATTGCGCAACTTAGGCGGCAAGCCGCTGCCCGTGTCCGGCATTCAAAAACTTCTACAAAACCATATCTACTACGGGATGATGCGTATTCACGGGGAATATTTCCCTGGATGCTTCGAGCCAATCGTCAGAAAAGACCTGTTCGACGAGGTGCAGCGGGTGATGGCGGGAAGAGCGAAGAAGCAGAGGAAGAGAAAACATGAATACCCCTTCATCGGTTTTGCGCACTGTAGCTCCTGTGGCTGTGCTATCACCGCAGAGAGGCAGAAAGGCCATCACTACTACCGGTGCACCAAGAAACGAGGAAAGTGCGAGGAAAAGAAATACCTGCGCGAGGAGTCGTTTCTTGAGGAGGTAAAGAGAATCGTCGAACAGGTCTCGCTGTCCGATGACTGGGCGGAAAATATGCTCCGGAGGCTCGATACGGAGAAGGCAGAGGATAAATCAGAGAATCGGGCAGCAGTTCAGCATCATAGGGCGGAGAAGCGAGAGATTGAGAAGAAGATGGAGAAACTGCTCGATCTTCGGCTCGATGGAGTGCTCAGTACTGAAGAATATGTTGCCAAGAAAAATTCTCTCACTTCCCGCAAGCACGAAATCGAACAGAAGATCAAAGATGCTGAACGAGGAGGCAACAATTGGCTCGAACCGATGCGGGAGATCATCCTACAGAGCAGGGATGCCAAAATGCTGCTTTCCTTGGGAAAGCCGGAAGAATATCCAACATTTCTCAAAACGATCGGCTCGAACTTTCTTTTGAAAGGGAACGCGCTGCGCTGGGAGCCGCGTCGCGGCTGGGCTGCCCTTGCAAATCGCACGGCATTTCCTGAATGGTCGGGACGACTGGACTCGAACCAGCGACCTCTTGCACCCCATGCAAGCGTTCTAGCCAACTGAACTACGTCCCGAGAAGAAAGATGAAAGAAAGATCAGAGGGATAGTTATTTGCCCCGCCCACCGCAGACCCGTAGGAGAAGGCGGGAACTACATCCCAATGGTTCGATCATACCCGATGTATACAAAAATTCGATTCTGTTATTCTAAGCTCATGAACACTCTGGAATCGAAGATCGAAGCCATTCTGGAACGCAACAAGCGCGTGGAGGCAGAGAAGGCGTGGGAGCAAAGCTTCACACGGAGACTCTTCCTCTTTCTCGTGACGTACATCACGGCAATGCTTATTTTTTGGTCACTCGAAGCTCCTCTGCCGGCGCTGCAGGCCATCGTCCCCTCCCTCGCTTTCATTCTCTCCACGCTTTCGCTTCCCTGGATCAGGAAGCGGTGGATGAGGCGACGCGCACGAAGGAATCGTGCGCGTCGCCTTACTGTTAATATGATATCATATTAACAGTAAGGGCTCTGGAACCTAGAAAGGAGACCGGTAGGACGCCCGCTGACCGAGTTCCTCCTCGATCCGGAGAAGTTCGTTATATTTGCAGATCCGATCCGTGCGGGAGAGCGATCCCGTTTTGATCTGCCCGGTTTGGAGCCCGACCGCGAGGTGCGCGATGAAAGTATCTTCCGTTTCGCCGCTCCGGTGGCTCACGATCGCGTGCCAGCCTTTTTTATGCGCGAGCGCGGCGGCATCGGCCGTCTCGGAGACCGTGCCGATCTTATTCAGCTTGATTAGAATCGCATTCGCAACCTTCTCGTCAATCCCC
>JBBTTQ010000006.1:0-13516 GCA_038064175.1 Patescibacteria group bacterium | reverse complement strand
AGAAGATGTACGCCAGAGACGAGCTGCCGGACGGGAAGGCCGAACTGCGCCTCCAATTCCGGCAGCGTCATGAGGCGTGTCTTTAAGACGTGGTGCAGGATGCAGGCGATGATCGTGTCCTCATCGGGATTGAACGGCAGAAGAGTGTGGAGTACTTCGAGGACGTGATCCGTGAAGGATATCCCCGTCCAGTGCAACGTGGCGCCGTAGTACTGCTCCGCGATGCGAAATGCACGGTGGACCCGGTCGCGGTTGACCGGGACGTTCATCTCCTCCATTCGCGTGAATACCTGCGCCAGCGCAGACGTCGTCTGAGCCATGGGGAGTCAGTATACACCTAAGAATGGTTTCGAGGTTACGGGTTACGGGTTTGGTTGCATGTCGGCAAAAAACTTGCAACCAGCAGCCTGAAACCAGCAACCAATCCTAACGCTCAAGGATTAATGTCACGGGACCATCATTCACCAAAGAGACCTCCATCATTGCGCCAAAAGTTCCGGCTGCGACGGGTATCCCGGTTGATTGCATCTTTTGAATAAAAAGATTATACAATTTCTCTGCGTCCGCGGGAGGCATCGCACTCGTGTAATCCGGACGGTTGCCGTCTGAAACGTCTCCCGCGAGCGTGAACTGGGAAACAACGAGGATTCCCCCGCCGATATCTTTGATCGTGCGGCGATTCACCGAGCCGTCGTCCCCGTTCCAGAGTCGAAGTTTTCCTATCTTTTCCGCGAGCCACTGAGCTTCTTTTTCCGTGTCTCCTTTGAGAATGCCAAGAAAAAGCAGCAATCCCGGCCCGGAGCAGCGGGCAATCTCTTTTCCGGCAATCGCCACGGAGGCCAGAAGCACTCTCTGGAGCAGGACGCGCATGGTGCAAGCATAACCGATCGCTTGCAGAAGACAAAAATAGGAATGGGGAAGCCATTTTTTTGACATACGAGAGCAATAAATTTAGGGTTGTTTCACTTTGACACTTTTGCATATGGGTTCAGAAATCTCTTCCGATGCATCTCTCGCCGTCAGCAAGCACGGCGTGTACCAGCACGCCGAAACAGGCGAAGGGGTTGGACCGGATCTGTGGCGCGCCATCAAAACATTGAGAGATGCTCACGGAAATTCTTAGATAGGTAGATATATAGCTGACAACAGGTACCAGGCGGTCATGAACGATCCTGCAATGGAAAATCCGGCTACGATCGAATGGCTGCAAGACATTCATCGCCGATTATCGGAAGAGATGAGCAAACCCAAAAATCAGGAATAATCCAAATTTTTGGACTTTTAAGAGGGATTTTGAAGTATTTCCCTGACTTTTGAGCACCAAAAAGGGTTGATGCCCTTGACACCGCACTTTTAAGAGTTACAATTCCCTCACGTCCGAAGACCGAGGGCACAAGGCCGCAGGCCGAAATAAGCCCCTCCGAGGAATACAGCATCGCCCACTCGGCTCCGGCTTGGTGAATCGTGCCGTGTTCCTCGCTGGTCTCCCGGGCAATGTCCTAGGGGAGACCTTTTTTTTAGCCCCAAATCCTAGTCCTAAGCCCCAATCCTAGCCCCATCATGGCTCTCACCCGCACTCAGAAGGAAGATCAGTTGAAAGAACTGAAAGAAAAGTTCGGTTTGGCAAGTTCCGTGATCTTCGCCAACTACATCGGCCTCAAAGTCAGCCAAGTCTCGGATCTTCGCAAGAAGCTTAAGAACGTCGGAGCGGAGCTCAAGGTTGCGAAAAAAACGCTCATGCGCATCGCAAGCAAGGACAAGGGTCTGCCGGAGATCGACGATACGATGATGTTCGGCCCCGTCGCCTGCATCTTCAGTTTCGAGGATCCGCTCACGGGCCCGCAAGTGGCGATCAAGTTCTCGAAAGACCATCCGCAGGTGTCGTTCCTCGGCGGGGTGTTTGAAGGAAAGATTCTCTCGAAGAAAGACGCCGTTACGCTCGCCAGAATGCCGAGCCGCGAGATCTTGCTTGCGACGTTCGCAGGCATGCTCCAGTCGCCGCTCAGGTCCTTCATGAGCATGTGCAATTCCTCGCTTACCGGTTTCGCGCGTGCGACTGGCGAGCTTGCCAAAAAGAAGCAATCATAATTTCTCTTACCTCTTCCCCTTTTATTTATGGCTGACGCAGCTACCAAAATCGAACTCTCCGCGAACGAAAAAGCGGTGATCACGGCGCTCGAGAAGCTCAACGTGATTGAGCTGAACACCGTCGTGAAATTCATGGAACAGGAATACGGTATTTCCGCTGCCGCCCCCGTGGCGGTCGCTGCCGCTCCCGCCGCAGGCGGAGGAGATGCAGGCGCCGATGTCGAAAAGACCAGCTTCAACGTGGAACTCACGGAGAGCGGCGGACAGAAGATCGCCGTCATCAAAGTGGTCCGCGAGATCACCGGCCTGCCTTTGGGCGACGCCAAGGCAGCGGTCGACAGCGCCCCGAAAATGATCAAGGAAGGCGTGCCCAAGGCCGAAGCCGAGGAGATGAAGAAGAAACTGGAAGCAGCCGGCGCAAAGGTCACTCTCAAGTGACCCTGAACCTGTCGAACGGATGATGCTGAAATAATCTTGATCGAAGATGAAAGCCGCCCTTCGGGGCGGCTTTTTTGTTATGCAACCTTCACAGAAAAGGCTATGATCCGTCCCTTTATGAACAAAGAACCCGCTCCTTCTTCCTTGGAAAGCCAAGTCGACGCTGTCACTGCCTATCTCAAAGATGTCAAAGGAATGATGGGCTTCCAAAAAGCCTTCCGACAGAACGTCGCGTCCTTTCCCGGACAGGAAATGGATCCTTCTGTCATCCGCGATACCGATCGCGACTCGAACGTAGTGACGGTCGCTCTTACCAGAAAAAGACTTGATGAAATCGAAAGGGAATTGGAGACGGGACTTCGATCCGAACTGCCACACATTGTGCCCGAGGCATACCGTTACCTGACGAGCCGGGCCGTAGGAGCATTACTGGTTTCAAGTCACATCGTGACAGGACACGGCGGAAAACATGAAATGATGACCATCATACTCGGAACAGCCGTTGCATCCGCGGGCTTTGCGGGACGTGCTTCGGCCTATCACAACGTAGGTGACATTGTCATTGCGGTCATTGCCGGCATGATCAGCGCGGGAGTATTTCTCAGAAGCACACAGGCAGACAAACAGTGGGAACAGATGCTTCTTAGAAGAAATGCCATGCAAAGATTGTTTCAAAACGAGGAGGAAAGGGAGATCCTGTAAACCCGTAAACCTTCCGCGTGCTTCAAGAGCAATGAACGGCTCGCTTTTCTGTTTTAAATGGCATTGACCATTTGGACAAGAGCACTGTACAATGCTCGCAAGCAATGTCCTTCCCAACAGTCTGTCGGTCTCCGAGAGATAGGTCAGAAGGAAACAGGCGATCTTTATTTCCTTCTTCCTGATCGTATGGCTGATCAACAGCTAACGTGCCGCGACTGCGGCGCTACGTTCACCTTCACTGATGGTGAACAGGAGTTCTACGCCTCAAAGAACTTGAGTGCTCCTCAGCGCTGCAAAGATTGTCGCTCAGCGCGTAAACAGGAGCGGTTTTCGACCCGCCAGATGCACGATGCAACGTGCGCCAAATGCGGCGCCGCTTGCCAGGTGCCGTTCAAGCCTCGCCCCGTCGAGGAAGGCGGCAAGCCTGTCCTCTGCAAAGAGTGCTTCATGGCGTCGCGTAACGCCGCCTAAGGACATTTCGTCAGAGTGTCATCAAAGACTCCTCCGAAAGGGGGAGTTTTTTTATTTCATGGGAGGAAAACCTGCGGTTTTCCTCCCATGGACCCACCCTTCCTTAAGAGGTGCGCTTCAGCCGGGCAAGGCCCGGCTTCACGAATTATTTTAAAAAATTCAGTCGATTTATTTCTTCCTCTCTCTCTAAAGAAGGAGGGGGGCGCTATTCTCGTGCTCACGAATACATTGCTACGATATACACATGCTCAAGCGTTATCCCGAGATCGACCTTCTCCGCACGATCGCGATCCTCGGCATGGTCGTCTACCACACGGCTTTCGACCTCTCTGTGTTCTACGGATGGGAGATCGCCGTGTTTTCGGGAGGATGGAAATTGCTTGCGCGCCTCACGGCGATCCTTTTCCTCCTGCTCGTCGGAGCGAGCTTTGCTCTTTCTTATGAAAAAACAATAAACCATGTGGGGCAGGAACGTTCCTGCCCCACATGGTTTATTCTTAAGAAATATTTTGTCCGCGGCTTTATTCTTTTTTCCTGGGGCATCCTCATATCCATCGTTACCTTTGTCGTAAACCCAGAGACCTACGTCCGTTTCGGCATCCTGCACATGATCGGCCTCAGCACGTTGCTCCTTCCCTTTCTCGCCCCCCTCCGCTCAGGCAATTTCATTCTCGGAATAATGCTCACTGCGCTAGGTCCGACCATCGGACAATTGCATGCAGATACCTCATTCCTCCTCCCCCTCGGCATCAGCCCGCGGTTCTTTTCCTCGGTCGATTATTTCCCGCTGATCCCGTGGCTTGGGGTCATCCTGATCGGAATGAGCGCGGGGCAAATGTTCTACACGGGCAACCTGCGCTGGCGCCCGGGATCCTTCGATGCGGTCCCGCTATTTCTTTCGTGGCCGGGGCGGCGCGCGCTCTGGATCTATCTTCTCCATCAACCCGTCTTGATCGTTCTGTTATCTCTCTTCTTGGTGTCCCGCTTGTAGTTTCGAGTTTCGTGTTGCGTGTTTCGGATTTAGAACGTAACTCGAAACCAGAAACCCGTAACCACAAAACACATTCACATTCTGGCAGAAATGGGGGCTTTCCCGTATAATCCCCCCGATGTCTTTTACGACTCGTCGCATTCGCGGGGAGGCTCCTCGTCGGACGTGGAATTGGCACGCAATGTTTTCGGTCCTCCGCTTCGTCGGTCCTCCGCTGACACGGTGGTATCATGCCTGGAAAGCACAGCAGAAAGCGGCAGCGGAACGGGCATTTCGATTATCGCTCCTGAAACGGGCGCTGCTCCTATTGCTCGTTGCCTTCTTCGTATTCCTGCTCTTTGCTGGCTTGGCGAAGGCGCTGATCTCTCTGCGCCTCATCACGGTGCCGGGGGTGCTCAATGCGGCGGGCGCCGAACTCCAAACGGATGAAAACGGCTTTACGAATTTCCTGCTGCTGGGGCAGGGCGATGCCAGCCACGACGGCAAGGATCTGACGGACACCGTCATGATCACAAGTCTCGATCCCAAACGGACGAAGAGCGTGGTTCTCCTCTCGCTCCCGCGCGATCTCTATTTCCTCGACGCCGAAAAGATGGGAAAAGGACGCGTCAACAGCATGTACAGGGATTACAAAGGATATCTGATGGCGCGGAAGGACATGGAGGAGCCGGAGGCTTCCCTGGAAGCCATGAAAGAACTCGCAGTGGTAGTGGGGAAAGCGCTGGATCTCGATATCCACCACGTCATCAAGGTCGACTTCGACGGATTTACGAAGGCGGTCGACGCCATCGGCGGCATCGATATTGAAGTGCCCGAGGCCATCACAGACACGGAGTATCCCGGTCCGAATTACACCTACGAAACGTTTGCAATCGACGCGGGCTTGCAGCATCTCGACGGAGAAACGGCGCTCAAATACGCGCGCAGTCGGCACACGACGAGCGATTTCGACCGCTCCGCGCGCCAGCAGCAGATCCTCGCTGCATTGGCCGAAAAAGTGCGCGACCAAGGGATCCTCCGGAGTCCCAGCAAAGTGATGGCGCTCTATAAGATCGTGAGCCAGAACCTGGAAACCACTCTCACGCTCCGCGAACTCGTCGGAGCGGGAAGCATGGGCTCCGCGATTGATCGGAACCGCATCATCTCCATGCAACTGTCGGACAGAAACGGTCTCTATGGAACCCTCTCGGAGCCGGGGGGATTTCTCTACGATCCTCCCCGGGACCTTTTTGAGGGCGCTTCCGTCCTCCTGCCTGTCTCCATCCCGGAATTCCCTGTGACCTGGCGCCAGATCCACGCGCTCTCGGAACTCCTCTTCCGCAATCGCGCGCTCTTCGTAAGCAAACCTCGAATCAACGTGCTCAATGCGGGAGCAAGGAGCGGACTCGGACGCACTCTTGGCTCCGAACTCGTGCGCTACGGCCTCTCGATCGACAAGATCGACAATGCAGGCACTCCGAAGGTGGAACGGAGTTTCGTGTTCGCGGAAAATGACAAGGACAAACACATCGCTTCGTTTCTCAGTGTGCTCTTAAAAATCCCCATGGGTACAACACCCGCCGATCTGCCCCCCGAAAACATCGGGGATATCACGATCATCCTCGGCAAAGATTATTCCTATAAGCCGTTGCAGGAACTCGTTCCGTAAGACACGGAAGACACGAGGGACAGAAACGACAAAGAGGAACTTCTTTTTTTGTCTTCTCTGTCTTTCGTATCCTTCGTGTCTTTTCACAGACTATCTTGCCATTCTCCCCCCTCCCCTTTTCCAGTAGAGTAGCCACTAATGACTCCCCGGGAAATCATCGCGGAGGCTTGGGCCATCACCAAACGCGAAGTCTCCATCCGACGGTGGGCATTCACCTCCTCCTTTTTTGAAACGCTCCTGAGTCTGAAGCTATTGATCTACCAGATCTACTTCGCATGGAAATACTTCGGCGGAGCCGGCGGCGCGGGGTTTTTCGACGTCGAAATCCTCCTCTATCAGAGGATACCGTTCTGGGCCTTTGCGACGATCATCACCATTTTTATCCTCATGGTCTTGATTGAACTCTTCATACCTCATCTGTGTCTGGGGGCTATCATCGGCCTTGGAGCCAAAGCCCACCGAAAGGAGGAAGTCAGAGGCGGCCTGGTGCTGGCTCTCTACAATTTTTTCCCGATCTTCGCGATTCATGAACTTCTTGTCCTGAGCGGCTTTTCGACGCTCGTGACCGCCAGCTCCGTCATTCTCCGTTACATCGACCCAGCGCTGACCCGCCCCAGCATCGGCATGCTCGTGACCCTCTTTGTCGTCACGAATATTTTGAAGTTCTTCTTAAGCTTCGCGGAGGAAGGGGTCGTCATCCGCAAGCACGGTCTTTTCAACTCCATCGGCCGATCATTCAAGCTCATCGTAAGCCATCTGAGCCATATTATGTTCCTGCTCCTGCTCCTCTTCGTCATTTCACTCCGTGTCCTCATCAATACTCTGATGGTCCTCCTGATCCCCGGCATCGTCATCGGCATCGCTTTCGTCCTGGCGCTCTTCTTCTCGGCCATCATCAGCTACGTAGTTGCCGGCATCGTGGGATTGATCCTCATCTTCATCGCCAGCTACTTCTTCGCTTACCTCCACGCATTCAAACAGACGGTGTGGACGCTGACGTATATGGAGCTGTCTGCGCAGAAGGACTTGGATATCATAGAGATGTAAAATCTTAATAACCGTAAAGAGCGCCTCTCCGAGGCGCGGTTGCTATTCCAAGAGAGAAAGCGGCAATGCTGGCTTTGTCTGACTGCTTACGGAAATGGCCGACCCGCGCGTGATGGCGTTCCGACCGAAGCGCTCATGGAGGGAGTCAAGTGTCTGCTGGATACTCTGTTCGCGATGGTAGATATCGGGTTTTTCGAACAGCGAATACTGAGTGCTTCCATCGGCAGAGAGTCCGAGGAGAGCAATACCCGTTTGAGAGTAGAGTTTTTTGGGTTTGAGAAATGCATCAAAGAGATCGCGGATATACGGTCGCAGTTGTTCCTCCGTATTCATCGGTTGCGGGAGTTTGCGATGGCCGCCCGCGGAGCTGTCGTCCCAATGACGAAGCCAGAACGAAACTTCGCGGCAGGCCAAATTCTGCCTTCGCATTTTAAGGACGGTATATTCGAGGTGCCGAAGGGTGTGCGCCCACAGAACGGAAACATCGTTCGTCCGCAGGAAGCTCCGCGCGCGGGAGATGGATTTGGGCGGCACATCTTCAATCGTCACCGGAGACACCACCGTCCCAAGGAGTTCCAGCTGGAGCTCATATCCTGTTTTCCCGAAAAGTCTCAGGACCAGCTCCGGGTCAGCTACGGCAAAATCCCAGGCCGTCCTCCATCCGTGCGCCTGGGCATGCACATCGCGCCGGCGCCCGATGCCGGGGATGGCGGCGGCGGGGCGATCATTGAGCATGAGGGACAAACCTACGGTTTTTCCCTCATGAACTCCCTTTTCCTTGAGCGGTGCGGCTCCAGCGCGGCGAAGCCGCGCTTCGCCGCAATCATTTCGAAGAATGGTGATCCCGGCCGGTTTCTTATATTCCCCCGCCATCTTCGCCAGCAGTTTCGTCGGCCCGACCCCGATGGAAACACTCAATGAGGTTTTTTGGAGGATTTTTCTCTGAAGATTCGTAGCCCACAGAGAGAGATCTCTAGGTTCACCTCCCGGGAGACCGGAAAGATCCAAAAACCATTCATCCACGGACATTTGTTCGAGGAGAGGCCCTTCCCGGCTGAGTATTTCCTCGATTTCATGCGAAGCAACGGCCGTTTCACGGAAATCGGAGGGGATCTGCAGAGCCTTCGGCGCCAATCTCAACGCTTCTTTGAGCGGCATACCCGTCATCACCCCCAATGCCTTCGCTTCATACGTCGCGGCGATGACGCAGGTGCCGCCCATGCCGAGCGCAAGAAGCGGTTTGCCCCGAAGACGAGGATTCCGGCGGACGAGAACGGACGCGAAGAAAGAATCCGCGTCGATGTGAGCGATCATATGAAAATAAATCTCGTAGGGGAGGAACGTTCCTCCCCTACAAGATTTTTAATACTTTCTAACAACGCCCCGCACCACGCCCGCAACCTGCAGCTCCTCCCTGGGATGCATCTCCGGGTATGCCTTGTTCTCGGCCTGGAAGAAAAACTTTCCGTTTTCACGCTTCAGGCGCTTCAGGGTGTACTCCCCGTCGAGCACGCCGACGACGATCTCCCCCACGCGCGGCTCCGCGCCGCGTTGCACAAGCACGAGGTCGCCATCATGAATGCCGGCATCGATCATGCTATCGCCCCGGACACGCAGGAGGAAGGTAGATGAACGATCGCGGATCAAATACTGATCGAGACTGATCGTCTCCTCCGCCTGCTCCTCGACGGGAGCGGCAAATCCGGCGGAAATCGGTCCGAAGAGAGGGAGAGTGAGAGGGGCATGTCCTTCGTGCACCACTCTGCGCTCCAGAATTTTGATGCGTCCCTTGGGGTCCTTCTCGATCTGCTTCTCCCGCGCGAGGACATTCACCACCTTCGCCACCGCGTTCTTGCTGCGGACGCCGAACGCGAGCGCCAAGTCGGCGAGCGACGGGCTGTAGCCGCGCTTCTGCTGAAATTCACGGATGTGCTTAAGGACTGTCTGCTGGTGGGTGGTGAGGGTCATGGGAGAAGGGGGAACAAATCCTCCTGCGCCCCGCGCATGCGGGGCCTACGGAGGACCGACGGCCACCATAGTAGGTGGACAAATGTCCACTGTCAAGAAATCCTTGTAATTCCTCTTGTGTGAGCCAATATTCTCACTGTTAATATGATATCATATTAACAGTATAGACTCCGGAGAACACATAAAACGATAACGAGAATTACGATAACGCCTTCAACTGCTTCTCGATCTTCTCGAGCTTCGCCTTCGTCGTCGCCTGCTTCTCGCGCCCCATTTCAATCACCTTCGAAGGAGCATTCCCGGTAAATTGCTTGTCTTGGAGCTTCGCCTCGATCGCGTGCAGGAACTTCTCCGCCTGATCCTTCTCCTTTTTTAACCGCTCGATCTCCTTTGCTTTGTCGATGAGTCCCTCGAGCGAGAGATACACCTCCGTCTCCGGCAGGAATGCGGAAACAACATTTGCCGGCTTCACTTTCTTGCCTGTAATCTCGAGCTTCTCCACTCTCGCCATCCGTTCAATATGCTCTCTCTGTTCTTCAAAGAGCTTCGCATGCTTTTTGGAGGACAGAACGACATGGAGCTTCTTCGCGGGCTCGATCCCCTGGTCCGCGCGGAGCTTTCGGATGGATTGAATGACGCCGATGAGCGACAGGAATTGCTTCTCGCTCTCCTCATTTCGAAGCGCCTCCTTCGTTTCCGGCCACGGTCGCGCAATGAGCAACCCAGCATCGGCAGGTTTCACATGCGACCAGAGTTCTTCCGTCACAAACGGACAGTACGGATGAATGAGCTGCAAAATCTTCCGGAGCGTATGGACGAGCACAGCCGTGTTCGCATTGCCTTTGGAAAGCTCCAGGTACCAGTCGCAAAAATCATCCCACACGAAGCTGTAGAGCGTGTCCCCCACCTCGCTCAAGCGATATTCCTCCAGACCTTTTGTCACTTTTTCGACAATGGATTGCAACCGCGACAGTATCGCACGATCCGGGAGCGCCAATGCCGAGGAATCCGGAAGCTTCGCAATCGTTTTCGGATCGATCTTCGCCTCGTCGCACTGCATCAGCACGAAACGCGACGCGTTCCAAAGCTTATTCACAAAATTCCGGTACCCTGCGATCTTCTCTTCGTAGAGCCTGGAATCATTCCCCGGGCTCTGGCCGAGAATCATCGAGAGCCTGAGCGCGTCCGCGCCGTACTTCGGAATGATATCGAGGGGATCGATCATCGTCTCGGGATCGGATTTGCTCATTTTCTTCCCTTCGCGCGTGCGAATGAGGCCATGGAGGTACACCGTCTCAAACGGAATATCGCCAACGGCATAGGTCGTCATGAGGATCATGCGCGCGACCCAGAAGAAGAGGATGTCGTACCCCGTCTCCATCACCTGCGTCGGATGGAATTTTTGGAAATCGGGGCTGCGCTTGAGTATTTCTTCGAGCGACAGACTGAAATCATCCGCGAGCGAAGGATCCGCGAGCGTCGACCACGTCCAGAGCGCCGAGGAAAACCAGGTGTCGAGCGTATCGGGATCCTGTTCCACGCGGGAACCGCATAATTCATGCACTGTGTACGGCTCGGTGCTTACGGAGATTAATTCAAGCGGAGTTCCATCTGGATTTTTGCATGTACTGCAGTAGTAAACGGGGACCCGGTGTCCCCACCAGATTTGACGTGAAATACACCAATCCTGAAGATGATCGATCCATTGGAAGTACGTTTTCTCGAAGAGTGAAGGAATGATCTTGATCTCCCCTGCCCGGATGACGTGCTGCAGAATCTCTCGGAGGCTCATCTGCTTGCCACGATACGAAACGACTCGTTTGTTCACATCGATGAACCACTGCAACTTGGGAAGCGGCTCGACGGGTTTCTTGCTGCGGTACGAAATGGAGAGCGGCTGTACGTATTTCTCCTCCTTCGCGATCCGGCCTTCCTTTTTCAGATCCTCGACAAAGGCTTCGCGGGCTTCGAGCGCCTTCATGCCTGCGTATCCTTTGATCTGATCCGTAATCCTCCCGTCCTCGCCGATGACGTGCAGGGGGTACGATGGAATTTCGGTTCTATGTCGCTGCCAGATCTCGTAGTCGATCTTGCTGTGAAAGGACGTGAGGCCAAGGACCCCCGTCCCGAAGGCGGGGTCGATCAAGTGATCGGCGATCACGGAGACTCTGATCGTCTGCCCGCGCGGCCAGACGACATCGAATGTCTTCCCGATGAGGTGCTTAAAACGTTCGTCGTCCGGATGGACGGCAAGCGCGCTGTCGCCCAATTTCGTCTCCGGTCTGCTGGTCGAAACGAGGATGGGCTTGCCTCCCGTCTGCTTCGCACCGACGTATTCAATGGTGTAGAGCGTCGCCTCCTGGTCGACATATTCGATCTCGTCGTCCGAGATGGTCGTCTGGAGAGCCGTGTCCCAGTTCACCACCCGCTCGGCCCGGTAGATGAGGCCGTCCTTATACATCTTCGCAAACACTTCGTTCACACAACGATTCAGCATCGGATCCATCGTGTAGCGTTCGCGCGTCCAATCGCAGCTGGCGCCCATCTTCCGGACCTGCGAGCGGATGACGCCACGGCTTTTTTCCACGAATTCCGCGATGCGTTGTACCAGTTTCTCGCGTCCGAGCTTGGCGCGCGGATCCGGAATCTTCTCCTTCTTCTGGATCTCCTTAATAACGACGCTCTCCGTCGCAATCGCGGCGTGATCCGTCCCCGGGATCCAGAGCGCCTCCTTGCCGCGCATCCGGTTGAAGCGGATGAAGATATCCTCGAGCGCCAGCATCACGGCATGGCCAAGGTGCAGCTGTCCCGTCGCATTCGGCGGCGGCATCGCGATCGTGAAGGGTTTTTTCGTACTCTTCACATCGGCCCGAAATGCCCCGGAATTCTCCCACAGCGCGTAGATGCGGTCCTCGACGGCCTTGGGGGCATACGCTTTTGGAAGCATAAGAATAGCTTATAGCTTATGGCTTTTAGCTTCTAGGCGAAGAGTCGACCGCACCCGCGCCCTTCGATAAACTCAGGGTAAAAAGGGGTGCTGCTGTGTTTTGTATGTATACAAAATTTCCTACTCGGCAGCGGATCACTCAAAAAGGTGCGGGGCCGGACAAGGGTACGGATGCATCAAAAAATGCAAAATTTGCTGGTGATATCCGTCGAATACTGGATAATGGATCTATGTTGGAACCCGGTCACGAACACGGCGTTTCCCGCGCAACCGCGACCCTCGCTGTGATGCGCAATGACCTATGGGAGGATATGGAAGGAGAAGATATCATTGGGGAAACCATCTATGGCATCCGAAATGTTGTTGCCGCGGGGATTCATGGAATTCAAGGAATCGTTCCCTCACTCGCAAACAGCTTCAACGGTCAGAAGTACGACGTGATTCCGCGGGAAGGGCCGTTGCACGGCACGAGCAATGCCGTGAAAAAAATATTTGAGACGAAAGGGCTCCTTGGCAAAGCCAGCGCCGTCCTCGCCGAAGCCCCGGATGGTGTGACGGATGATCTCATGCACACGGTCGGCG
Source organism: Patescibacteria group bacterium (assembly GCA_038064175.1). Lineage (GTDB taxonomy): Bacteria > Patescibacteriota > Gracilibacteria > Peribacterales > Peribacteraceae > 2-02-FULL-52-16. Next base: position 634 of record JBBTTQ010000006.1, on the reverse strand, counting down.
CGTCGGAGTGGGTCATCGAGCCAAGCTATAACACCGCCGTCTGATGTCTCTCGACGCACCCGTCGCCTCGGTCTCTCTCACGGCCCCCGAAATCGTCGTCGGAGGACTGGCTATCGTCGGACTCGTTGCTGCCGCACGGTGGGGTTACAACAAGCTGTTTCATAACGGGCGATAATCAGGAGACCGATAGTTCTCCCAGCGGGATGCTTTCCCGCGCACCCAATGCACGAAGAAACACGGCGCGCACGCAGACTCTGATATCCTCTTCCCATGCCGGTTTTTGACTTCCAATGCAAAAAATGCCAGACGGTCTTCGAGCATACGCGCCCTTTCGGAAGCAAAGAACACCCGCGCTGTCCCGCATGCGGATCGAAGCGAACGGAAAAACTCTTAACCCCGCCCGCCATTCACTTTAAAGGAGGCGGATTTTATAAGACGGATTCCGGAGCGGCATTCGCGAAGAAAACCGAGCCGAAAAAAGAGGTAACGACTACGGAAGAACCGAAAAATCCTCCGAAAACACCCGATAGAAAAGAAGCGGCCGAAACACCAAAAAAGAGCAGCCAGACACCAAAAGAAGCAATTGCTCACTGACTCTGCAGCCTCCTGAACGCCTGCGCTTGTAGAAGCCCTG
>JBBTTQ010000005.1:0-1546 GCA_038064175.1 Patescibacteria group bacterium | reverse complement strand
AAACGGACGAGACGATGAGCACATCGCGTCGCGTGATCAGGTTGAACGTCGCGGCGTGCCGGAATTTTTCGATCTCTTCATTGATGGAAGCATCTTTTTCAATGTAGGTATCGGTCGTCGGCATGTACGCCTCCGGCTGGTAGTAATCGTAGTAAGAGACGAAGTACGAAATCGCATTATCGGGGAAGAAACTCTGAAACTCGGAGCAGAGCTGGGCGGCCAACGTTTTATTGTGCGCCAGCACCAAGGTCGGTCGCTGCACGGCTTCGACGATGTTGGCCATCGTGAATGTTTTTCCCGTGCCCGTAGCGCCGAGGAGGGTCTGGTGTTTCTCGCCCTCTCGCACGCCTTTCAGCAGTTTTTCAATAGCCCCCGGCTGGTCGCCGGTCGGCTTGAAAGGCGCCACGAGACGGAAGGGTTTGCCTTTAGACATGTCCGGGTACTATACAGAACTTTACATTTTCATCAAAGGGAAGCCCCGGATAAGGCGGGTTAAAAACCCGAGAAAAAAATCTATTCCCCGATCGTCTGCCTATACTGCAATGCCTCCGCGATGTGCGGCATTTGAATGCTCTCGTCGCCAGCGAGGTCCGCGATCGTCCGCGCTACTTTGATAGTACGGTGGTAACAGCGCGCGGAGAGTCCGAGCCGTTCGACGGCCTGCAGGAGTAGTTTCTCGGAGGGCTTATCCAGCGGACAGAGTTCGTCTAAGTGCTTCACGTTCATCTCTTTATTTGTACGGATGCGAAGATGCCTGAACCTCTCCTCCTGTCGACGCCGGGCTTCGTTCACGCGTTTCAGAATCACTGCCGTCGTTTCGACATTCTCCCTCGGTTTCTTCTGCAAATCCTCGATCGGCACAGGCTGCACGTCGATCGTAAGATCGATGCGATCAAGAAGAGGAGCGGAGATGCGCCGCTGGATACGCTGCGCGGAGCCTGCGCTGAATTTCGGCGGGTTCATGGCCGCCACCATGATGAAGTCTGCGGGGAACGTGACACTGCCCTGCGCGCGTGTGATCGTGATTTTGCGATCTTCCATAGGTTGCCTGAGAACTTCCAGCACCTGGGATGGGAACTCCGCGATCTCGTCGAGGAAGAGAACGCCCCGGTGTGCCAGGCTGATCTCGCCCGGTCCCGGCATCTGCCCGCCGCCGACGATCGAGACGCCGCTCGCGGTATGGTGCACCAGACGAAACGGACGTTCGCTGACGAGCGGCGCGTCTTTCGGGAGGAGATTCGCGACCGAGTAGATCTGCGTCACTTCGATGGCTTCCTCCTGTGAAAGAGCCGGGAGGATGCCCCGGAATGCGCGGGCGAGGAGAGTTTTTCCCGAGCCCGGCGCTCCGGACATGAGGACATTGTGACCGCCCGCTGCCGCGATCTCGAGCGCGCGCTTGGCGGCGGATTGTCCGCGGATATCCGAAAAATCGAGGCAGTCTTCGAATGAGGTGCGGACGGAGCTTGCCGGGGGCAAAACAGGTTCCGGTTCCCTGTCGCCTTGCAGGATTTCGATGAGTTCCTTAAGCGACCCCGGCGCGATCACG
>JBBTTQ010000004.1:0-1875 GCA_038064175.1 Patescibacteria group bacterium | reverse complement strand
TGTTCCCGCTGACGACCTCACCGATCCTGCACCAGCGACCACGTTTGCTCATCTAGATGCGACCGTCGTGCTCTCACGTCCTCTCGCATCACTCGGCATCTATCCCGCAATCGACCCGCTCGAGTCATCTTCACAAGCACTTGATCCAGTGATCGTCGGCGAAGAGCATTACCGCGTGGCAACAAAAACAAAATTAATCCTGCAGCGCTATAAGGATCTTCAGGACATCATTGCGATTCTCGGTATCGAGGAACTTTCAGACGAAGACAAGACACTCGTGTATCGTGCGCGCAAGATCCAGAAATTCCTCTCACAACCATTCTTTGTCGGTGAGGCATTCACGGGAACACCAGGCAAGTATGTAACACTCGCGGACACCTTCCGCAGCGTGAATGAAATTCTCGAAGGAAAGCATGACGACAAAGAAGAGCAGGCGTTCTATATGAAAGGAACTATCGACGAACTCGCTTAACATTCAAATTTTATAAACTACTTCGTTACCTGTGTTCGTGAGCCCACTCGATGTATAATACATACATCTCGCGAACATCACTTCTTGTTGCCTCGTATTTTATTAAAATTTGAAAGTTAAATAATCGAATTCTAAGATCGTTCCTTAGCTTTGTAGGCTTAATGGTAAAATGTGATGCTATTCTCTCCCAAATAGGATCGTCATCATCAATTTGATCTGTCGCGCATGTGTGAGTCCTGAATGAACCCCACGCGCGAGCTTCACCTTTTTAAATGAACCATCAAGAGAATTTGTCGTGTTCGGAATATTGAGCTCTGGATACCGGAGAAACGTGAAAAGAAACGGAAGATGCATTTTCACGCTATCGCGTGCCGCTCGTATACGCTTGTGTGTCCAGTGCCATTTTCCAGTGACAGGATCAATGGTCTTCTCTTTTAAAAATTCATCCCACGTACGACAAAAGAATTTAAATGCATCGGTGAATGATGCCTCATCATTCACCGGAAGGGTGCGAATAAGCATAAGGAGCTCTTGTCCTGCAACAAGGTTCGGATTCAGTGTCGTGTACCGAATCACGATCTGCTCCATGTGGAAGTGACACATCTGTATAGGAATTCCAGGAAAGAGCCATGGTGAGCCGACAAAACGCCCATCACTCACGATGGCGACGAAGACGAAACCCTGTGCAATGCAGTCCGCATATGCCGTCTGATATGCACTGGTAGTCTCCGAATAGATCTCTCGCACATACACGGTCTCCTTGTTGTTTGGGTCACGAATAGCGAGTATCCACGATAGTCCGGCTCTGGTCGCATCAATGACGGCGACCATACGTCTCGGTGCCGGCTCATGTGCGGGGAGCACGTATGCATCAAGGCGGGTGCGGACGGTCTTCTCACTCAAATGAAAACGCTTCGCGAGGACAGGCACAGTCGCATGTTCAAATGCGAATGTGTTCCACAATGTCTCTGGGGACGCCGATGTGTCGTGCACAAATTGCACACCACAGTCGCGACAACGATAGCGCTGTGTTCCTCTAAATGTTCCGTTTTTCTTTGTTTTAAACGAGCCGCACGAGCATTTTTTTTGAAATCATAACCTTGTTTATTAAAACTACATTTATATAGAGCCACTATATACTAAAATAGCATCACATTTTACCATTAAGCCGGATTACTAAAGCCAGCCTTTTGTTGAGGGCTGGTTTTGGTTCGAGCAGTTCAGATTAAGGGACAATAATCGTGAATTATATCAAAAGTACCTGATTATTCACGATTATTGTTGACATATTCGTGAATAGCACTATAATTGAGTGGTAAGCAAGGCTTGTCCGCATCGTCGCTAGGACACTGTGTAAAATAAGAATTTTCCACGCGATCCTCGCTCGATGCAGTAAACCATAT
>JBBTTQ010000003.1:0-2467 GCA_038064175.1 Patescibacteria group bacterium | reverse complement strand
GTAGTGTGCGCGGATGTCGGCCAGAAGTTGCTCTGGCGCTTCGATCGTCGCAAGCAATTTTTCGAGAGGTTCTCCGCAATGCTTTTCGTAATCCTTATCCAGCATGTCCCAGTCGAGATCATGGAGCATCCCGGCGACGCGCCACGTCTTTGGATCGCCGCCGAATTTGTTCGCAAGTGCCTCCATGGCGGCACCGGTCGCAAGCAAATGCGCCTTCGTCTGATTGGCATGTGCATGGATGAGCCCGTGCGCGGCGGGGAGGAGGTGGCCGTATTCGATGTGCTGGAGAAGATTTGTCATGGCTTCATCAGCGGGAACAGCACCACGTCCTTGAGGTTTGATTGCTGCGTCAGGAGCGCGACGATGCGGTCGACGCCCATGCCCCAGCCGGAGCAGGGCGGGCACCCGTATTCCAGAGCCTGCACGAATTCATCATCCTTGCGGTGCGCTTCGCTGTCGCCTTTGGCATGCGCCTCCGCCTGGTCATCGAAACGCTTTGCCTGATCCGCGGGATCTACGAGCTCGCTGTACGCATTCACGATCTCCCAGCCGCCGACCACGAGTTGGAAGCGGTCGGTGATTCCGGGATTTTTGTCGTTGCGGCGCGCGAGAGGGGAGAGGTCGATGGGGTGTTCGATGACGAAGGTCGGAGCGATCAGTTTGGGTCTGCTCACTTTCTTGTAGAGCTGATCGATGAGTGTGCCGCGGCCGAGCTTCGCGATGTCGAGATCCAGCTGGATCTTTTTCTCCTTGATCGCTTTCCTGAGTTCGTCGGCTGTTTCATACTTTTCAAAATCGATACCCGCATCTTTTTTGATGAGATCGCGAATGGACAGACGCGGCCATTTTCCGCCAAATGTAACATTATGAAGGCTGCCGTCGCGCCCGGGGATCTTCATCTCTTTTGAAAACCCCAGGACGGTTTTCTGCAGTTCATGAAACATCTTCTCCGTGAAATCCATGTTTTGTTCATAGTCCCAGTAGGCGGCGTAGTGCTCGCACATCGTGAATTCCTGCAGGTGGCTCGGATCCATGCCCTCGTTACGAAAGACAGGACCGATGCTGAAGGTGCGATCGAAGCCGCCGACGAGGCATTCCTTCTGATGCGTCTCGAGCGCGATCCGGAGGTACACGTCGAGATCCAGCGCATGGTGGTGTGTCGAAAAAGGCGTCGCCAGCGCGCCGGATGCGGCATTCACAAGCACGGGAATTTCCACTTCTATAAACAGTTCCTTCCAGTAGAACTCGCGGAGCGCTTTGATGAAGTTTGACCGGAAGATCATGCGATCGAACGTTTCGCGGTTGCTCATCGTATCGAGGTAGCGCTGGCGGTATGCCGTTTCGCGGTCGCTTAAACCATGCCATTTCTCCGGCGGAGCGCGGAGCGCCTTCGTAAGCATCGTCCACTCCGTTACGAGGATGCTGGGTTCCCCCTTTTGCGTATTGAAGCGCGTTCCGGTGACGCCGATAATGTCGCCCAGGTCCGTGAGTGTCAGAAATTCTTTGTATGCCTCCTCACCAACCTGATCTTTCTTCAAAACAATCTGCAACCGTCCCGTGTGATCCTGGATCGTCGCGAAGGTGAGTTTCCCCATGTCGCGCCGGAGCATGATGCGCCCTGCCGCCGTTATGTTCGTTTCCTCCTTCGCCGCGCGCGCAGTATCGAGCATGTGCGACCGTTCGAACTTCGCCGCATACGGCTGTTTTTTCAGTGCCCGGAGCTTCGCTGCCTTCTCAAGTCGGACGGAATCCATCACTGAGAGAATAAAGGAAGAATCCGAAATGAGGAATATGTACTTCTTCTCTCAAACGCCGGAGTGTCGCTTGCGATACAGATGCGATAGTATTGATGTATGAGGCATCTCCGCGTGATCGGTGCCTTCCTGACCGTCGTTTTTCTTCTTCACCCTCTCTCCGTTTTCGCAGTCAGCGTAGCGATAAGCCCCGGTACTCTTACAGATGGCGGTAATGGCTTTGGTTCCTGGACGAATACGTCCAATGCCGCAGTGAGTGATGATGTGTATGTCTCAGCGGCAAAGAGCGGAGGAGTGGCGGAGAATCCCATTGCCAAGGCAGCCGCCGAAGAGCAGAAGAGAAAAGAAGAATGGAATGCGAGTCAGCTTCAGAGCATTCCCTCAGAAACAAGCAAAGCCTTCACTCTCAATCAAAACCGGAAAACTTCGGAAGCTCAGCGCCGCAAGGCTCTCACACTGAAAACACCGGAGCGGAAAGGGAAAATAAATCCTTCGACGCATGCCAGCAGCACGCTTTCCCCCGCGCAAGAGAAAGTGTGCAAGCGCGTGGAGAAGAGATTTGAAAATTCACCGGATGCTCTCATAAAAGTTCAGAAGCGGCTGGAGCTGCGGTTCGGTGCGGCGTGTCCGTGAGGCAAATGTTATGCATCAATATAGTATCGCCCGTTCAAGAGCCAAGTGCAACACCTGAGGATTCCCTATCCTCCAGTGTA
>JBBTTQ010000002.1:0-2379 GCA_038064175.1 Patescibacteria group bacterium | reverse complement strand
AGGAAGTTTTTGGTTCTCTGTATTGGTATCCTTTTTATTGCTGCTTGGTATGAGAGGAATCGTTAGCCGCCCCGCGCATGCGCGGGGCGGCTACCGTACGAGAAAAGCGAATTCATTCGCTTCGATGCAAGGAGCGGACGACGCCTCTTCAGCGGGCGTAAGCCAAGAGCGAGAATTGTATCTCCATCCAGCCGTCACCCGCTTCCCGCACCTCCACCTGAGCGGCCGAGAGGAACGGAAGCGGCCAGAGGCCGCGTGCTTCGAGTGTCGCTCCGAGATCGCCGCGAAGAAGCGGGAGCGAAGAACGAAGACGGGTGGCATGAAGCAAGTGTTCATACTGGGACAGACCGTCCGAGGAGAACGCCTTCTTGAGCCTCTCTTCATGCGGCTTCGGGTCCTTGGCAAAGCTCAAAAGATCGGTACTGAGAAATTGCTCGAGGGAGAGAATGGCAACGGGATTCTCCGTTTCCGTTTGAAGAAAGAGCGCCTCGCGTACGCTGGGCTCCAGAAGATCGTCGATCGTGAGAGCACCGGCGAGATCGACGGCCTGCAGGAACGTCGCAAGTCCTTCCTCATTCAGAGTCGCCCGGAAAGCTATGGGCTGTGCCGTGACGATGAGACTGCCCGCGAGTGTGCTCTGCGACCTTCCAACGTCGATACCCGACATGGACCGAAGGATTCCTTTCTTCCTCGCTACATCGCGGACCGCCTCCAGCGCGCCGATAGCACGATCCAAGTCGACTGCGCGGGGAAGCACGAGTTGGCGGATCCTTTCCTCGGTGGATCCCGTCCGCAGGGCCGCATGGACTTCGGCGACTTCCACCTGCTCCTCGAGAATCGCGAGTCTGGCCTGAAGACTCGGGATGCGCGCCGCTAATGGCAATACCTCCTCCATGCTCCGGAAAGCCGTCGTGTGCTTGAGGAGGGGGAACGCGGATGCCGAGAGCAAAAAGGCGCCTCCGAGGAGGAGCAGAAGAGTCTTCGCCGGGATGCGGGAAGCCGGAACGGGAACAAACGTATTCATCGGAGCGTCACGGTAATTGCAAACGGGGAATGCGGCCCGATCTTCGGGTCGTCTTCGCGCACGAACCTGGGCATGGAGACTGCGGCAATGAGCGGTTGCTGCTGGAGGCGTTCGATGAACTGCGCCAGGATCGTCATGCTGCGCGGCCCCACAAACCGGACGTCACCGCGTATCTGCACGATGCCTTCCCCTCTGTTGTAGGTGATCTCGGAGAGATGAACGGCGTCGGGCTGCTCGGCGCTCTCACCGGCGACGCTGAGAAGGAGTGCCCGAAGCGTCTGAAAAGACGCAGTGTGATGCTTCGCCGATCGCAGCGCCAGAAAGGTTTCGTCTCGGACAGCGAGGACATGTTCCGATCGTTTCTGTTCCGCAACTTCAGTTTCCTGCTGCAATTCCTCCCTGTGGACACGGAGAGAATCGATAGTATGGAGTGATCCCGCTATTTCGATGCGCGTGAAATGCGGGAGCAGCAGGATCCATGAAAGGATGAGCAGACCGAAGAGTACCGCTGAAAAAAGGAAGAACGGCATCGCGCTCTCTTTGAGAACGAACCAGATACTCGGCCGGGGTGGATGTTCGTTTGAGACGGACATGGGGGTTTCTTGGTATTATAGCGCAAAACCGCCTTTTGTTCCAGTGACGACAACCCGTCTTCTGCTTCCGTATCGCATACGCACAATGAGAAATTTGAGCTTTTCACCGGACTCGCAGAAGGCACTCCGGAATACCGGAGAATGACCATCGATCATTGCAAAAAAGGCTTGCCACAGGTCATGAGAGAACGATCAGCGATATTACAACTGATGCGTACCACGTTTGCAAAAGCAAGAAACGAGCAACGAGCCAACAAGTAACGTTTAAGTAACGAAATACATGTGATACAATAGAGGAATCCTATTCCCCCTTCCCCATGGAAGAGTTGCTCCAGAAATTGCAGGACCTCAAATCCGCCGTAAACACGGGGAAGGACTCTCTTTGATGCGAAGGGAATTCCGAAGGAGATAGCCGCGCTGGAGCTTAAGACCCAGGACCCAGATATTTGGAGTGATCAGAAAGCCGCGAATGAACTTTTTGCGAGATTAAAAATATTGAAGAAGCAATGGGAACCTGTATCCGAGCTCGCAGTACAGGTCCGGGAGTTGGAGGAACTCACGAAAGCATCCGAAGTTTTGGATCTGCCGGATCTCCGGAAGGAATACGAAAAGCTGGAAACACATTGGAAAACCATCGAGACGCAAATCTATCTTTCCGAGGAATTTGACGGCAGCAATTGCTATCTCACAGTCAGCGGAGGCGCGGGGGGGACGGAAGCGCAGGACTGGGCGGCGATGCTGCTCCGCATGTACCTCAGGTAC
>JBBTTQ010000001.1:0-5890 GCA_038064175.1 Patescibacteria group bacterium | reverse complement strand
CTCAATCGTATTTACCAAGAAATAACAGGCAAATATTTCGGGGAATGGCTCCTCAGCCATGGTAAGAAGGATGCAAAAGACACGACGAAACCGAGCCCGACGCAGAAAGAGTCTCCGGGTTCCACAACGGCGCCAGACAGGGGCACGGGCGTTCCGGGTCGCATGAGCATCCCCGGGGGGAACTCCGAATACGAAAACAGGAGCAAATGGTTGAGCCTGACGCAGAGCGATCCGTCACTCCAGAAATACTGGAAGCAAAATGCGTACGGAAAATTGGCGTTCGACGAAGAATCTTACTTCCGCGAAGTCCGATTGGAGCGCTACAAGAATGCTTCCGGCAAATTCACAGAAGAGACGCGTGCCATGCAGATCCGCGTCGAGAAAACGTTAGCGGAGCTTCGCTCGCACCAGACCAGCGTTCCTGCCGGCGAGATGCGCGATTTCTACACGAAGTGGATCCAGCGCATCGAGCAGGAAACGGACAAGTGTTACAAGGGCATCGATTCTCTCTACAAAATTTCTGAATCGCGGGCAGGTGGCATGGCCATTGCTCCGGATCAGATGGAGTTGATGTCGACACTCGCGGTGAAGCACGGGAAAGGATCCCGCGTGGATGCTCTCGGTACGCAGTGGGAAGCACTGCAGGCGTATACGTTGAAGGAACGCATGGCGCTCGTGCAGGACTTAAACAACATCGTTGATTCTTATGTAGCGGCATCGGAAGCAACAGCTCAGGACGCTGATGAAGTATGGGCGGGTTTGCACCCGATTTCCGACAGGGAATGGAACCAGGCGATGATCCTCGGCAAAGCGCTGGAGCGCGCAGGTGCAAAGAACAAGACAAATCTCACGACATACGAACAGGAAGTTTCGCAGGCGCTTACCGTCATGAGCCGTGAGGCGAATCTTCTTTTCTTCAACCGTTCCGTCAAAGATGCCCAGAGCCGGATGGATAGTCTCTTCCAAAAGAGGATCGAACTCACGAAACAGGCAATGGAGATTCTGCCGGGGAACGAGCGACTTCATAGAAACTACGATTACGTTCTCGATCAGGAACGGAAATACAGAATTGAACGCGCATCGTACGATGGCGTGGATTCCAAGGATGCAGAAAAAGTAGGAGACATCATCGTCGAACAGACGAAATTGCCGGAAACGCTCGCATACAATTTCCAGAAGAACACGGATCAGGTTCTCGAAGATCCCAAGGCGACCACGGAAGAAAAGCTCGACGCCATTCGCAGGGAAGGTTCGCATTGGTGGAAATCCGATCTTGAACCTCAAGGGACGGCGAACCTTCTGAAAATGCGAGCGGAGACCGTCTCAAAGGATACGCGCGCTCAGGTGCAACCGACGCTTGTGGAGAATGTGACGGGTCTTGGCGCCAGCAAGGAATCTGTTGCAGCGGCCATAGAGGAAACGCGCAAAGCCGGATGGTTCTGGCGCAATCATGAACCGATGTATTCTTCGCAACCGGAGTTTCAGGCGCTCAAGGAAACGCATACGAAACTCACGGAGTTTCAGAAGCAACTTGCGGACGGTGATGCCACATTGAAAAAGGCGCGAGAGACCCTCCCCGCAGGGACGTTGATAGAACTCGATAGAAGGAAGATTCTCATGGTGCGGGAAGACTATGCGGGCGAAATGCCGAAGGATCCAAAGACCATCGTGCTACGCATGACGGAAAGTGCGGAATCGATGGTACGAACGATTATGGAAGCCATCGGCGTCGGAACTCTCGATCGCCTCCTCAAAGGTGAAAAAATATCGCTCGCTCCAGGCGAAGCCATGGAACTCGCGAAAGGAATTACACTCGAGATGCTTGATTCAATCACGTGTCTCCAGATCGACAAAGAAGTCTGGGGGACGAATGCGCACCGATTTGATGAGGGCGAAGTTGGAACAGAAGTAGAAAAGAATCTCGTGACATTCCGTGAAAATCTCAGCATTCAAAAAAATGGAAACGAGTTCGAGCTCACATCAGGAGACATCTTGGAAGCGACTCTTTCCATTGAAGAAGAGGAGGCGACCCTCGAGCAGGGCAAGACCGCGTATGTGTGGAGTTTGAAGCAATGATGAAGACATAAGAAATCCTCCTGTCGGCGCAAGGCCGACAGGAGGCGGGGATAATAGATGAACCGATGTTATAGCTCATCTTCGACCAAAAAATCTTCGGAATCCGCACCCATTTGGGCCGCACTGCACTTCGTAGCGCGGGTTTTGTGGAGACGGAACATTGACCCTCTTTTGTACTTTCTCATGGAGCTGCTGCAGCTCCGCGAGTTCACTGTCTTTTATCGACCTCACATCGACGATGTCCTTTTCCAGGGTTTGCAGTCGATTCATGATATTTGCTACTGCGTCGGCCTCGACAGCCGTAGCTGTCTTGAACCCATTGACCTTGGCCTGCAGCGCCGTGAAACCGACTCGTAATGAGGCGACTTCAACGGTTACCCGGGAGACGTCTTCCTTGACCTTGTTCAGATCCGCGGTGACATTGCCGACCTTCTGGATGATCTCGGTCTCGACTTTCGTCAAGGCCGTGAGATCAGCCTTCAGTTTGAGCTGCTCCTCGAGATTGCCAACTCTGCTTTTGAGAGATGGCACTTCGAGAGCCTGGCGGTAGAGTGCGGCATTTCCTGCCGCCTTTTCAGAGGCAAGCTTCCTGCTTGCGACCTCTTCTTCAGCGCTAGACGCCTCATCTTCGAGGCGATCCACATCAGACTTGGCATTCGTTGCCGTGTCCTCAGCGGCAGAGAGTTCGTCACTTGCCGAGTCGCGTGCCTCTTCGGCAGCAGCTTTTTTCGAAGCTGCCTTGCTTTTTGCTTCTTCGAGTTTCCCTTTTTCCGCTGTCGCGGCGTCCAGTTCCTCTCGAAGAGCATCCAGCTTCTTTTGCGCCGCTTCGGCAGGCTTTGTCAGGCTTTCCTGCACCGCCGGATCCGGCTCGGCTGCGGCCTGGGCAAATAACAGCGTGCGTTGCTGGGCCAACACTCTCGCTTTTGCCGCGAGATCGTTGACTTTGGCAGTGGCATTCGTGAGTGCGTCTTCCGCACTCACAAGCGCCGCGTTAGCGGCATTGACCGCGCTCTCTTTTTTTCCGATGCTTTCCTTCGCATCCGAACGTCGCCTGTTTGCATTTTCGAGATCGGCGCTGGCGGCGGCGAATTCTCTCCTCTTTTGTTCGAGAACGTTTCTGGCGTTCTCCAAGTCTTTTTCCACTGAAACGGAGATCCTCTCCGCGTCAGTGAGGGCTTCTTGCAGCAGGACTCCGTCCTGCGCCAAGGCGGCATTCGTACATACGAATACCAATGCAATCGCACATTGTCGAAGCATGTCGGTCTCCTTCTGAAAGTGAAACGTGGTATATTGAATGGTCGTATCCCCTAAGTGAACCTGGCACAACAAGTGCCAGGATCCTTAGGAAGATATGGGCTATTTTCATACAAATAACCCTCGATGGTGCCAAGGAACGATGATGAAGAAAATACACTATTTATCTAAAAATGTCAATACCCGCCGGTGTGCCTTTCTCCCTGAATCTCCTGTACTCTTTTGCCCGGTCCTCCTGCGTTCGTTCGAACTACGGAGGTCATGTCCATGGCTCACCTTATCCTCCAGGATGGCTCGGTTTTCGAAGGAGAATCCTTCGGAGCCAAGGTCGATTCTGACGGCGAAGTAGTCTTCAATACGGGCATGGCGGGGTATCCGGAGAGCCTCACAGACCCGAGTTATCGGGGCCAGATTTTGACTTTCACGTATCCTTTGATCGGTAATTATGGAGTACCCGTAGAGGAACTGAATGCATTCGGATTCAGCAAAAATTTTGAGAGCGAGGAGATCCATGTCCGGGGCGTCGTTGTTGCCCAGGCCAGTGCATTTGCGAGTCACCACACGTCCGTGAGTTCGCTTCACCGGTGGCTGGAACACCATACAATCCCGGGGATCACGGGTGTGGATACGAGAGCGCTCACGAAGAAGTTGCGGGAGCACGGGGTCATGCTGGGCAGAATTTCCCAGAAAGACACGGAAGATGCGAAGGACACGAAAGACGGGAAAGAAATTCAAATCGAGGATCCGAACAAGCTGAATCTGGTCGCGGAAGTGAGCTGTAAAGAAGTCCACGTTTATGAGCCAAATCCCTTGCCCGATCCCGTTACGATTCTGGCGTACGACTGCGGCATGAAGAGGAATATTCTCCGGAGTTTTTTGAAGAGGGGAGTGAAGGTTGTCCGCGTGCCGTGGGATTTTGATATTGATGCGTACGACGGCCCCTTCGACGGGCTCTTCATTTCGAACGGCCCCGGCGATCCCAAGACCTGTGTGCCGACGATCGCGGCACTTCGCAAAGCCATGGAGCGCAATATCCCGACCTTCGGTATTTGTCTCGGGAATCAACTCCTGGCGCTCGCCATCGGCGGCGATACCTATAAATTAAAGTATGGCCATCGCGGCGCGAATCAGCCATGTATTGAGTGCGACAAGGAAGGCTCGGAACTTTCCCGGTGCATCATCACGAGTCAGAATCACGGATTCGCGGTTTCCGAAAAACTGCCACAGAAGTGGCATGTGTGGTTCAAGAACGCCAATGACGGAACGGTGGAGGGGATCCGCCACGTATCCGGCAGGTTTTTCTCCGTCCAGTTCCACCCGGAAGCGACCCCCGGTCCGGAAGATGCGAGCTACCTTTTCGATGATTTTGTAGAACTTCTGAAGGAGGAGAAAGTGAAGAAGGAAGCAACGGAACGGCTCGTTTCGGCAGCCTGAAATGGATTGCTTATACTTGACAAAAATGAATTTAGCGTATATTTTATCACAAGCGGACCATGTTTGTTTCGTGGATCTTTCACAGTTGAATGTTCGTTTTCTCTAACCCACACGAGGTGATGTATGTCAGACCATGATAGCGGTGACCTATCGTCACAGGTTCATGAAGATGAGTCAGTTGGAAGGCAGCTACCAGCGCAAGGAATAGCCTGGCGAGTTCTCCTGCTAGCCGGAGCGAATTTTGCTGCTGGAATGCTCCTTGGACTTGTGCTCGGATGGTTTACCTTTTCTCCGTCAAAGGAGAATCAGGTGGCAACGGCAACGCAGCAACAGGTAGTGCCTGCGATGCCTGCCTCAAGGCAGGAAGAAAAGCCCCAAGCCCCCGTGGGGGACACGATCGTTGTCTCGGCGCAATCGGTCGAGCAGCCGCAAACAGTGCAGCCGACGAAGCCGTCGAAACCGTCGATCCAGGGCCCGGATGGCCTGAAAGCCGACTTCGCGGATTCGAAGGCCAACGTGTCGGATGGAAAGACAACCCGGACGTATGAAAATGTCCGGACTGTCCGGTTTTCCGGGAAAGGAATTGTCACTGTCATCTATCAGGATGGCAAAGCAATTGCTTACAATTTCGATTCCGGAACCGAAATCGGACAGTAAATTAACCCAAGGAAGGTCCGCTAACCTTAAAGACCCCTCGCAGCTTGCTGCCAGGGGTTCTTTTTTTGTAATGGCTGGGTAGTATAGCCATTGTTGGCTATGGGCGGGCACTGGGGAAAAAAACGAAATCCAATCTCGAGCAATCCTGAACGTACGGTTGTGATTCTTCCCTGCCCACCCATAAGCAGGGATGCTGATGCTACCCCGCCTAGATATATCCCTCCACATGCAGATTCTGTTTTTCGACTCCCCATTCCATGAGCGCCGTTTTTCTGAGCTCGGTCGTCATGTCCGGATTGCCGCAGATGAAGACAGTTTTTTCCAAAAAATCTTTCGTGACGAGAGGAATGAGGGTCTGGATGCGTCCTTTATGCCCCGTCCAGGACGGGGACGGATCACTGAGGGCGATGTGCAGGAAAAAATTCTCATACTTTTTTGCGAGAGACTCGAACATGTCTGCCCAAAAGAG